>NZ_JADNDC010000049.1:0-27672 GCF_015551645.1 Ruminococcus sp. D54t1_190329_F1 | reverse complement strand
TACTTACTCATTGCCACTGCTGTAGGTGGGTCAATTTTCCTCGTTAAAACTGGGTCAGTTTTAAGTATAAATCAACAAGATGGATGGATCTTATTAAAATTGGAAAATATATTGCAAGTAAACGAAAGTCCCTAGGGATGACACAAAAGCAACTGGCAGAAAAATTAGGTATGAGTGATAAGTCGGTTTCTAAATGGGAGCGAGGAGTTTCCCATAGTTAAAGATACCACACCAAATATGATGAACCCACGCTTATACACTACCAGCTATAATAAACCGCAAGGACAGCAATTTGATGATACTGCTGTCCTTTCTTTTATAAAATTGCAGTACACATAAAAAAGCTGTAAAATGATAAATATATTTGTCCTTGTAACAATTCTCGGACATTTGCCTGTTATACTATCTGCAAAAAGCAAAGGAAGTGAGAATATGGAGCAGATTTTAATTGTCGAGGACGACAGTTTTTTGAATAAGATGTTAGACTATAACCTGACCGCAGACGGCTACGGCGTGACTTCTGCCCTAAATGCCAGAACCGCAGCCGAAGCCATCCGCCAGCGGGAATTTGATTTAGTGCTGCTGGACATCAACCTGCCGGACGGGAACGGTTTTGAACTGTGCAAGCTGATAAAGCCCCAGCACCCGGACACCATCGTAATATTCCTGACCGCCAACGATCAGGAGAGCGACCAGATACGGGGCTATGAGGTGGGCGCGGTGGACTACATCACAAAGCCCTTTGTGATCGGGGCCTTGCAGCGAAAAATCAAAGCCATGTTCGCCATGCTGGAACACCACAAACCGGCCAAGGACATTTACGACGACGGGCGGTTGTTTCTGGACTTCTCGGAGCAGACGGCTTCCTTAAACGGCAAGCCCTTGACTCTATCCCCGATGGAGTACAAAATGCTGAACCTGTTTCGTAAAAATCCCCGGCAAGTGCTGACCCGTGGGCAGCTTTTGGAAAAGCTGTGGGATATAGACGAGCGGTTTGTGGACGAACACACCCTGACAACCTCCATCAGCCGTATTCGCAGCAAGATTGAAGCCGACGGCGGCGCACCCTACATCAAGACCGTTTACGGCATGGGGTATCAATGGACGGGAGGCGAGGTAAAATGAAGTTTCAAAACCTCTCGGTAAAGCGGCTGTTTGGCCGGGTGGCAATGGAGCTTGTCCTCTCCATGTCCGGGATCACCATAGCCCTGTTTCTTGTGACAAAACAGATTGCGGTGCTGCTGACAGGCGGGACGCTGCTGCTGTGCGCCCTTGTGGGGATTTTTGTACTGACGCAGGCGTTTGGAAAGCGGCTGTCGCAGTTTACCGCTGACCTGTGCCAGACCTTAGACCACATGATCGCCGGGAATGAAGCGCCCCAGCGGCCAGAGGACAGCGAAACCCAGCTTGCCAGAATCGGACACCGGCTGGCAAGGCTTTACCAGATCATGCAGGAGAACCGCCGCCGGGTGGACGAGGAACGGCAGGAGTTACAGACCCTTGTATCGGATATTTCCCATCAGGTGAAAACGCCGGTAAGCAATCTGAAAATGGCGACGGACACCCTGCTGGAAAAGCCCATGACCGAGGCGGAGCGCACCGACTTTATCCGGGGAATCCGCAGCCAGACGGATAAGTTGGACTTTCTCTTTCAGGCCCTTGTGAAAACCTCACGGCTGGAAACGGGCGTGATCCAGTTGGATAAGAAACCGGGTCGCCTCTTTGATACCGTGGCGCAGGCCATGAGTGGGATTGTGTATGCAGCGGAGAAAAAGGAAATCGCTGTGTCCGTGGACTGCCCGGAGGATTTGACCGTTTTCCATGACAGCAAGTGGACATCCGAAGCCCTCTTTAACCTGCTGGACAATGCAGTGAAGTACACCCCGGCAGGCGGGAAAATCGCCGTGTCAGTGGTGCTGTGGGAAATGTATGTGGAGGTCAAAGTGACCGACACCGGCAAGGGCATTTCCGAAAGCAATCAGGCTGCCATCTTCCGGCGCTTCTATCGTGAGGAAGAAGTACACGAACAGCAGGGCGTGGGCATTGGCCTGTATCTGGCCCGCGAGATCGTAACGCGGCAAGGCGGCTATATCAAAGTGGTTTCGGAGCCGGGCAAGGGTTCAGAATTTTCCATTATGCTGCCGACAAAATAGAATGCGGCGGACGGTCATTCTCGGCTGCCCGCCGTAAGTCTTTTCGCAACAGTGTGCCGATAAAGCTGCCAGTGGCAGTTTTTCGGCGGAAATGTCCGAGCGTTGTAACATTTCACCCCCGATTTTCAATGAAATTTTTTGGCCGCTGTAACATTTCGCGGACATTTGGGTTTTACAATAGCCTTATCAACAGGCAGAAAGCCTTGAAAGGAGTTTTGAGTATGAGAATTTTACAGACTATCGACCTGAAAAAGTATTACGGTACAGAGCCGAATATCACCCGCGCCCTTGACGGCGTGAACTTCTCTGTAAATGACGGCGAATTTGTGGCCGTTGTGGGAACCTCCGGCAGCGGCAAGTCCACCCTGCTTCACATGATGGGCGGGCTGGACACCCCTACTTCCGGCAATGTGATTGTCCGGGACAAAGAGCTGTCGAAAATGAACGACGAACAGCTTACCATCTTCCGCCGCCGCAACATCGGCTTTATCTTCCAGAACTATAACCTTGTTCCTATCCTGAATGTGTATGAGAACATCGTCCTGCCGGTGGAGCTGGACGGGGACACGGTGGATCAGAAGTTTTTGGACGAGATCGTTCACCTGCTGGGGCTGGAAGATAAACTGAAAAATATGCCGAACAATCTTTCCGGCGGCCAGCAGCAGCGTGTGGCTATCGCACGCGCCCTGATTACCAAACCGGCTATTGTGCTGGCCGACGAGCCGACCGGCAACCTTGACAGCAAGACCAGCGCCGAGGTGCTGGGGCTTATCAAGCGCACCAGTGCAGAGTTCCGGCAAACTGTTGTGATGATTACCCACAATGACGACATAGCCCGTCTTGCAGATCGGATTGTCCGCATTGAGGACGGCAAGATTGTGGAGTAAGGAGGTGGCAGGCTATGACATGGCCTTTTGAGAATGATACCAGCGCCATTACAAAGAAGCTGGCAAAGAAAAGTTTGCAAAGCGAGAAGCGCCGGAATCTGATGGTGGTGATTGCCGTTGCGCTGGCGGCATTTCTGATCTGCTTTACGGGAATTGTGTCTACCTCCCTGACACAAATGCAGCGCAATCAGGTTGTCGATACTTATGAGGCGGTCTGGCTGGGCGTAGAGGAAAACGACATTGAAACCCTGAAAGGACTGCCGGAGTTTGAGCGCGTAGGCGGCTACTATATGCTGGGTGAGGAGCTTTCAGAACAGGGCTATCATGCGTCTTATGTGTATTGCGACGCGCAAATGATGGAGATTACCAAGGCGCAGATGGAGTTGTTAGAGGGCCGGGTTCCTGAAAAAGCAAATGAAGTTGTTGTAAGCGAATACTTTCTTTCCACCTATGGAAACAATGCCAAGATCGGGGACACTGTGACCTTAGATACAGAGAGTTTTCATGGTGATTATGTCGTTACCGGCATTATGGACAGCGTAAATGAAAAAGAAGCGAATACCTGCGCTATCATTCTTTCCAACGCTGCCCTGACAGGATGGAAAGGGTTTGACCCGACTGGCTATCGCGCCTATGTCCATTTCAAAAACAGCGACCAGTTGGGCGAAGAACTGATGACCTCTTATTGCAGGGAGATTGCGGAGGAATATCAGCTTCCTATGCCCAAAATGAACAGCAAGTATTTTGCCTATGCTTCTAAATCCTTTGATTTTGCACTGATGGCTGGCGTGATTGCCATTGTTCTGATCGGCGGCTATATTGTGATCCAGAGTATCTTCCGTATCTCCATCAATGACAAAATCAAGAGCTACGGGCAGCTTCGGACGATTGGTGCAACGCCAAAGCAAATCAAGCGGATTGTAAAGCGGGAGGGGCGTAAACTCGGCAGTATCGGGATTTTGATTGGTACAGTGCTGGGTGTATGCGGCGGTTTTCTTTTGTTTCCCAAGGGATTTAATGCTGTTTCCTATGTGGCAACGATTATTTTGACACTCATAAGCAGTTGGATCATGGTATCTGTTTCCATCCGTAAGCCGATAAAAATTGCGGCAGGGATTTCCCCGATTGAAGCCGTCCGTTTTACCCCGGCACAAAAGGACATCCGAAGCCGAAAAAAGAATATCAAGCTCAATCCTGTTTCAATGGGAATTGCGAATTTTAAGCGTGACCGAAAAAAGACCGTTGCTATTGTAGCCTCATTGAGTTTGGGCGGAATTATTCTGCTTGTGGTATCCTCCATTGTTTTGCTGCGTTCTCCAGAGGCGCTTGCAAGACGGTTTTTCCCGGACGGCGACTATAAAATTTATTTGGATTCTGAAATGACAGAAGAAAAGGTTATGGCAGCGGGAAATCCGTTGAATGAAGAATTAAAACAGGAAATCTTATCTATTGATGGTGTTACAGATATAATTCCAAGCAGACAATCTCTCTATGCAACCCTTAAGACGGACATTTACCAAAGCGGTGGTATGTGTGATATGCTGACCGACCAGAATTATGCAACAGTTGAAGCGGCTCTGACAGCAGGAACGATGCCAAAAGATTCCCGTAGTATTGTAATTGACTATAATGTGCTAAAGCAGAATGAGGATATGGGTGTTGGTTCAACAGTTGACTTTTATTTTGGAGAGGGGCAACCGCCTGTTTCCGTCACTGTATCAGGATTGTTTGATTCCAACAAGACGCCTTCCGGGCATGGAAAACTGGCCCTCGATGGAGTACTCTTTTTCGCACCAGAAGCATTGTTCCATGAACTGCACCCGGAAATCGCTTCTTTCGACTATTCATGGAGCATTGTAAACGATCCGAAAAAAACGGACTATGTGGGAGCTGAATTGAAAAATATTGTTGCCAGCCATAGTAATATTGCCTTAGATGAAATCAATACAGTGATTGAATATGAAGAAATGACAAATTCTTTTGCGTTTGGCAGTATGGAGATACTTTCATGGTTGGTATTTCTCTTTGGCGTTATCAACCTTATCAATACGACACTCTCTAACCAGATAGCCCGAAAGCAGGAAAACAGTATTCTGCGTTCTATCGGCCTAACACAAAAACAGCTATGTGAAATGAACATCTGTGAGGGGCTGTGCTATGCGCTCTTTGCAACATTGGCGACGCTGATCGTTGGGCTTCCGGCTTCCATCTTTGCTTGCAGAAAAATGAGTATAGGAGCTTTTGCCGGAAATGTAGTGCCTTACAAATTCCCGGTTTTGGAAATGGGACTGTTCATTCTGGTATTGTTCGGAATGGAACTGATCTTGTCTGTATGGACAATCCGCAGACAGAAAAAGCAATCCCTGATCGAACAAATGCGGGCGATGGAATAACCGTATGGGATCGGCGGGGCGGCGTGTGCTGCCCCGCTTTTTTCGCCATTTCTCAAAAAATTTTTGAAATGTCCGAGCTTTGTAACAATTCAGCCTGTTTTTTTGTCGAAATCAAAGGCACCTCGGACATTTATAGTTCTTCCAAAAGTTTGATGATAATATTACCATTCATGGAAGAAGCAATCTGTTATTGCAATAATGCGAAATTGACGATAGAAAGTTTTTCATATCTCGGTCAGCTCAACAATTACATTACTCTGCTGATACAGCCAGTCCGTAAATTCTTTCGGGCTGGCCGTTCCTGTTTTTACAGCCTTTTTTCTCTGTAAGGCTTCTTTCTTAAAGTCGGAAAAGGAAGCCTGTATTTTTTCCAGACGGTCAGCCGGAAAGCCTGCGGTATTTTTTACCCGGTTTATTTTGTTGCGCCAGTTCTGGCATTCATTTTTATAAAGCAGGTCATAGTTATTTTCTCTTGACCTCTCGTCAAATTCCCGCTTGTTTTGAAGCGCCTGTGCTTTTCGGCACTTGTCGCTGCACAGCTCATACCGCTGGCTCTTTGCCAGAAAATATTTTCCACAGACCTTGCACCGCCGGAAGCAAAGCCCCCAGTCATTCAGCCTGTTCAGATAATAGGTAATCAACGGGTAGAGGGACGCATAGGCAGACACACATTCTTCTGTGCGCCGGTTGTCCGGGAACCAGAGGTCAAGCCGGGTATCTTCTGACGGTGCGCCTTTGAAATAAAGGCTGCCAGCTTGAAATTGTTTCGGTTTTCCTGTCTCCCTGTTAAAGCTCATGGTTTCGTTTTGGAATACCCCGGTCAGTCTGCTCATTTTATCCATGAAGCGGTCACAGGCAGCGTTACGGTCACGGGGTTCTCTGGCAAGCAGATAGCTGTTCCAGATACGGAACGCCACATACATTTTCAGAGGGTCGTTGCTAAGATATTTCTCCCAAAGAAATTCGCTTGCCGCCTGCTCCAGCTCCGGCTGTTTCCATCGGTTGGAGTGGAGAGCTTGCCGCAGCGGAGAAAGCCCGTATAAGTTCCAGTCTCTGTCCGTGTCACGCTCAAAGTTTATCAAAAAAGTTCCCAGTGGGCGTGTCATATCACAAAGCACCTCTGCGTTTTGGCTCCCGTTCAGACGGAAGCGGATCTGCTGTTCTTCCCCAATCAAAATCCGCTCTTTCATTTTCTTCCTGTCCAGCGTCAGGACAAACAAAATCCTCTCAAAACATGGCTCATGCCGTATAAACTGATTCTCCATCCCTATCCCCTGCCTTTGTTTATGGTAATTATATAATTCAGTTATATCCGTTACACTCATGGTATCGCAGAATCATTGTTTTGTCAAGGATAGTACGCTATGATGATTGCGGTTGGTAATTTCGTACCGCACAGTACCTTGACAAGTGAATGACCGTCCAAAAGGGATATGACCGGCAGGAGAAGTGACGCATTCGGCGCACCAATGCAGGGAAACACCGCAGGAATGGGGCAGGAAAACGGCTTTTGGGGAGAACGGCAACAGGAAGCATTTTAACCTATTTGATTTATGGGAGGAACAGAATGAACGATAAAAAGAGATTGAACAGCTACGAGGATTTACCGCTGGTTCTGGATGTGGCGGACATTCAGCGGATTATGGGAATTTCAAGAGCGAGCGCCTATGAGCTGGTACACACACCCGGCTTTCCAGCGTTCCGCAGGGGCAGACTTATCAAGGTCAGCAAAATTGCTTTCTTTGAATGGATGGCAAAAGGCTCCGAAACCGTACCGGGAAGCGACAAATAAGCGTGAGGTATCATTCCCTGACTTGCAATACTGCCGCACTTTCCAAAGGGGCATACAGAGGGAAAAAAACTTAAAAATGATACCGAGACGCTACATCAAAACAGCCTATCTGCGTACATCAGATAGAAACGGAGAAAGGAGCCGGTTATGGCAAGAATGAGTAACAAGCGGCGGTTGGAATGGTCTTTCTTCTTAAATGACCGCAGCCGTATCACTTACAACGAACTGTGCCGGAAATGCCAGCACGAATGCAAACAGAGCTTCCGGGCGGTTGTGGTTGACTGCCCGAAGTATCTTTCCAAGCGTTCCAAGAAAAAGGACAAGACTGCCGGAAACGGCAAAATCCCTTAGGAACTAAGGGCGCACTTCTATACATAGTCTAAAGACCATGTATCGTGCGTCCTGCGGAGCTTACCTCTGCCGCTGATAAAATCAGCAATCCGAGGTCTGCGTTCGCTTCGCTCCGACAAGGTGGCTACACCCCCTTGCGCCGCTAAAGCGGCTATCCCCTGTGTACCCGCCGCAAAGAGAAATCCGCTCTGCGGTTTTCCCTTTTCATCGGGTTTTATAGAAGCACTGACACACGGACTGTCTGCGGATGGTCTTTCTTTATCTTATCAGCAAAGGATGTGAGAACATGGAAAAATCTTTGGAACAGTTGAAGCAGGAATATGAAAAAACCACTGTCCTGCTGGAACAGGAAAAACGGAAAATGCAGCGTTTGAAAAACCGGCAGGCGTATCTGGAAAGCGGTTCCCGGAAACAGAGGACGCACCGGCTGATTACCCGTGGGGCAGCTATTGAGAGCATTGCACCACAGACAAAGGAGCTATCCGAAGCGGAATTTTATTCCCTCATGGAAAGCATTTTGAATCTGCCGCAGGCGGAGCATTTCATCCGGTCTGCCACAGAGAACCACGCCCGTATTTCCGGGCAGGAGAAAGGCGGTGACTAAGGATAGCACTTTATCATTTTTCAATCGCACAGATCAAGCGCAGCGCCGGTCAGAGCACCATTGCCAGCGCAGCCTATCGAGCCGGGGAGCGTCTTTACAGCAGCTACTATGGAGAAGTCAGCGACTACACCAAAAAGGGCGGCGTGATCGCTTCGGAAATCATGCTGCCGCCCCATGCGCCGGAAATATATCTTGACCGGGCGACCCTCTGGAATGCTGTGGAGAACTGCGAGAAACATCCAAAAGCACAGCTTGCCTATTCCTTTGATATTGCCATGCAGAATGAATTGACGCTGGAAGAAAACATGGAGCTGGCGAGGAAGTTCGTACAGGAGCAGTTTGTGACAAAAGGCATGATTGCCGACCTTGCTTTTCACAGCCCGGAGAAAGAGGACGGCGGCATCCCTAACCCGCATTTTCATGTGATGACAACCATGCGCCCTTTGAACCCGGATGGCACATGGGGACAAAAACAGCGTCGGGAATATCTTCTTGATGAAGATGGAAACCGAATCCGGGATAAAAACGGCGATTATATGTTTAACGCTGTCCATACAACAGACTGGCATGAGCCGGAAACGCTGGAACACTGGCGGGAGCAGTGGGCGGCTGCCGTTAATACAAAATTTGAGGAAAAAGGGCTGGATGTGCGTATCGACCACCGTTCCTATGTGCGGCAGGGGCTTGACCTGATACCTACTGTCCACGAGGGAGCTAATGTCCGGCAGATGGAAGCAAAGGGCATCCGCACCGAGAAAGGGGAACTGAACCGCTGGATTAAAGCCACCAACCGGCTCATGCAGGATGTGAGGAAGAAGATCAAAGCCCTGTTTGTCTGGATGGCAGAGGTAAAAGAAGAACTTTCCAAACCGCAGACACCGAGCCTTGCCGACCTGTTGATCGCTTATTACAACCAGCGCAACGCAGGGGCATGGAGCAATAAAGCCAGAACCGGAAACTTAAAGCAGTTTGCCGAAGCCGTCAATTATCTGACGGAAAACAAGCTGCTCACATTAGAGGATTTGCAGGAGCGTCTTTCCTCTGTCAACGAAGAATTTGAAGCGTTAAGCGACTCCATGAAAAAGAAATCTGCCCGGATAAAGGAATTGCAGGAATTGATACGGGAGGGCGAGAATTACCAGCGGCTAAAACCTGTTCATACGGAATTGAACAATATCAAGTTTAAGAAACAGAGGGAGAAATTTGAAACATCCCACGATGCGGAGTTACGGCTGTTTTATGCCGCCCGCCGTATTTTGAAAGAAAAACTGGACGGAAAACCCATTGCCCTGAAAGCATGGAAACAGGAATACGCACAGTTAAAAACAGAGTATGCCGAACTGTCTCCGCAGCACAAGCCACTCCGGGAGGAAGTCATACGGCTACGGCAGGTGCAGAACGCCGTAGATACCGCACTGCGCCGGAGGGAGCAGCCACAGGCAGTACAGAGAAAGAAACATGAGATGGAGCTATGATATAACCGGCAGCTTTACCGCTACCAGTATTTTTATGGAGGGAGCATTTGAATGTATTTGAAGCGGTGAAACAGTCTGTTACCACCCGGCAGGCTGCTTCATTCTATGGAATCCGGGTGGGGAGAAACGGCATGGTCTGCTGTCCATTCCACAATGACCGCACGCCCAGCATGAAAGTGGACAGCCGCTTTTACTGCTTCGGCTGCGGGGCTTCCGGGGATGTGATCGACTTTGCCGCTTTGCTGCATGGATTGGGGAAACGGGAAGCTGCGGTCAGGCTTGCGGAGGACTTCGGCGTTTCCTATGAGAAATCCGGCAATGCGCCGCCAGATAGGAAGCGTCACAACAGGTCACAGCCCCGACAAAAATCAGCGGAGCAGAGATTTCAGGAAACGGAACGGTATTGTTTCCGGGTGCTATGCGATTATCTGCGCCTGCTGGAGCATTGGAAAACAGCACACGCCCCACAGCCGCAGGATGCCATCTGGCATCCTCTTTTTGTGGAAGCGTTGCAGAGGATAAGCTACACAGAATACCTTTTGGATATTTTGTTATACGGAGAAATAGAAGAAAAAGCGGCATTGATCGCCGCACAGGGAAAGGAGGTGTTGCGGCTTGAACAGCGAATTTCAGAGCTTGCCGCCGGAAACGCAGGAAGCGGTCAAAAGGACGATGGACACAATGGAACCGGCGCAGACACCGGCAGAAATCCGGGAAACATTAGAGGGGACGCAGAAAGGCGGCGTGAAGAACAGCATCCGAAACTGCCTGACGGTGTTCCAGCGTGACCCTCTGTTTCGCGGGGCGCTGCGCCTGAACCTTTTGACGGAGCAGATTGACATTGTGAAGCCGCTGGGCTGGGAGCGCACCAGTACCACGCTGACCGACATGGACATGAACTACCTGCTTTTGTATCTGGAAGAAAATTACGGGCTTACCAGCGAGAAAAAGGTGCAGAGCGCCATCAAGATTGTTGCCAATGAAAACCGCTACCATCCAGTCAGGGATTACCTGAACAGCCTGCAATGGGACGGCACAGAGCGCATCCGTTACGCCCTGCATCACTTTCTGGGAGCCGATACGGACGAATACACCTATGAAGCCTTGAAACTGTTCCTGATGGGAGCCATCCGGCGGGTATTCAGACCGGGGAGCAAGTTTGAGGTCATGCTCTGTCTGGTTGGTGGTCAGGGAGCCGGGAAATCTACCTTTTTCCGGCTGCTGGCAGGCAGGGACGAATGGTTTTCAGACGATTTGAAAAAGCTGGACGATGAAAATGTGTACCGCAAGCTGCAAGGGCATTGGATTATCGAGATGTCGGAGATGATTGCCACAGCCAACGCCAAGAGTATTGAGGAAATCAAGTCATTCTTAAGCCGCCAGAAAGAAACCTACAAAGTGCCGTATGAGACACATCCGGCAGACCGGCTGCGGCAATGTGTATTTGGAGGGACGACCAACCGGCAGGACTTTTTGCCCCGTGACCGCACCGGCAACCGGCGCTTTCTCCCCGTGACGGTGTACCCGGAACGGGCGGAGGTTCACATACTGGACGATGAAGCGGCGGCGAGGGCGTATATCGAACAGATGTGGGCGGAAGCCATGACGGTTTATCGCAGTGGGAAGTATAAGCTGTCATTCAGCATGGAAATGAACCGATACCTGAACGCCCACCAGCAGGACTTTATGCAGGAAGACACACAGGCCGGCATGATCTACGCCTATTTGGAGGACTACACCGGCGACAGGGTATGTTCCAAGCAGCTTTATGAGGAAGCGCTGGGGAACTTAAATTCCCCGGCAGACTGGGAGACACGGGCAATCTGCGAGATTATGAATACCGGCATTGCGGGCGGCATCATACAGGGCTGGGTAGCCTACAAAAGCCCGAAGCGGTATAAGAAATACGGTTCTCAAAAAGGCTGGGAGCGTGTCAACCAAGCTCCGCCGGAGGGGGACGGTTTTCAGGAAATCACGGAAGAAGAAGCCCGGCAAATGGAACTTCCATTCTGAAAAGCCACCGGTTGACAGTTTGGTTGACGCTTTGGTTGACAGCCGGTTGACGGGGAAAAGCCTGATATTTGGGGCATTTCTCTCCTTTGTCAACCATGTCAACCAAGAAATCAAAGAAAAAGTAAAAAGTAATAATAGAGCGCCTATGGATTGTTTTCAAAGTCTTTTCTGCCGGTTGACACGGTTTGGTTGACACGGAGACAGTCTGCGGCTGTACACCTGTCTGACATTCCCTTGTCGGGCATATTTCATTTATGGAGGTAACTGCCTATGGCAAAAAGCAAAAACGAGAGCAATAACAAAAACAGCGGCACCCTGCTTACCGAAAAAGACGGCACCCAGTATTTTGTCATGGGGAAAGTCCGTATCAAGGTATCGGAGCATTTCGCACAGGATGGGAAGCCGCTTGACAGCCTGCTGGAAGATGTGATCCAGCACGCTGCCGCCGCTTCCTGAAAAAATACGGAATAACGACTGTCAATCAGCCCACGCTTATGATATACTTGTACCAGCGAGTATTGTATAAGCGTGGGTTGTTTCTTTTAGAAGGAGGATTTTTAACCGTGAAACAACCATACAATACAACGATTTATAACACTGCACTATATTTGAGATTGAGCCGTGACGATGAATTACAGGGGGAAAGCGGCAGTATCCAGACCCAGCGCATGATGCTTAGACAGTATGCCGCAGAGCATGGGCTGACCGTTGTAGACGAGTACATTGACGACGGATGGAGTGGGACAAATTTCGAGCGTCCAAGTTTCCAAAGGATGATTGATGACATCGAAGACGGGAAAATCAACTGCGTTGTCACAAAGGACTTATCCCGTCTGGGAAGAAACTATATCCTGACCGGTCAGTACACGGAAATCTATTTCCCCAGCAAGGGAGTACGCTACATTGCCATCAATGACAATGTGGACACCATCAACGGAGAAAGCGAGCTTGCACCGTTCTTAAACATCCTGAATGAAATGCACGCCCGACAGACCAGCAAAAAGGTCAAGGCTGCCATGCACACAAGATTTGCCAATGGCGCACACTATGGAGCCTATGCACCGCTGGGCTATGTAAAAGACCCGGACAAAAAAGGTCATCTTCTGATCGACCCGGAAACACGCTGGATTGTAGAGAAGATTTTTGACCTTGCTGTACACGGGCGTGGAGCCGCCAGCATTACACGGATTCTGGTGGAGGAAAAAGTACCTACCCCCGGCTGGCTGAACTATGAAAGATACGGGACTTTCGCCAATATCTACGCCGGTGCGCCCGCAGAAAAAGCCTATGCGTGGACGATAGCACAGGTCAAGAGCATTTTGAAAGAGGAAACCTACATCGGTCACAGCATTCACAACAAGCAGAGCAACATTTCATTCAAGAACAAGAAAAAGGTGCGGAAGCCGCAGGAAGAATGGTATCGTGTGGAAAATACCCACGAAGCCATCATTTCTGAAGAAGTGTTCCAAAAAGTTCAGGAGCTGATTGCAAGCAGACGCAGGAAACGCAGAAACGGTACGACACAGATTTTCGCAGGATTGATAAAATGTGCAGACTGCGGATGGTCTTTAGCCTATGGGGAAAACAAGCAGAATAAGAACCCATACGGGTACTACCATTGCAGCAAGAACGGGCAGGGATTACGCCAGTGTTCCATGCACTATATCCGCTATGATGTACTGTATGCCTATGTGCTTGCAAGACTGCAATACTGGTCTATGCTGGCACAGAAAGACGAGGACAAGCTGCTGAAACGCCTGCTCAATGCCAGCGACAGGGAAAGAAACTCTGCGAAGAAAAAGCAGGCTGCGGAGCTGAAAAAGGCAGAGAAGCGTAAAGCCGAGGTTGACGGGCTGTTTGCTAAAATGTATGAGGACTGGTCTGCCGGACGCATAACCGAGTATAACTTCAATATGCTGTCCGAGAAGTACCAGAACGAGCAAAAGGAGCTTGAAACAAAAATAAGACAGCTTCACGAAACGATGGAAGCCGCCGTACAGACCGCAGCGGATGCTGAAAAGTGGATTGCCCTGATGAAACAGTATGTCAACCCTGTGGAGCTGACCGCCGAACTTCTGAACACTCTAATTGAAAAAATAACCGTCCACGAAGCTGTCAAGGGCGAGGACGGAAGCCGTGAGCAGGAAGTAGAAATCTACTACCGCTTCATCGGCAAAATCGACTGACCTTTCTTTTTTACCCAACAATATCTTTAATTAAGGGAGACGGGCGTTTGCCTTCCGGATGTATCTGTTTATAAAGAACTTTGTTCAATTCTTGGTATTAGCCTCAATGAGTTTCTGGCTGGAGAAGATATAGCCCAAGAGAACATGATTCAGAAGTCGGAAACAAATATCATTGAAGTGATCAAAGATAATATAAATAAGCAGAAATGTCTGAAGGTTATGAAATGTATATTAGTATTTATTTTTATTTGTGTGGTATCAGTAATCGGATTTACCATATACCGTTTGAAAAAACCACAGAATTACATTTCGCCTGTTGCAAAAGACAGTATAGAAATGCAGACAGCAGAACTGTTTGCTGGATCGGATGGAGTATTCGTATATAAGTTTATCACAACGGATAAATATAAAAAACTCAGATTACATATTTACCGATACGAATCAGGAAAATTGAGTGATCACGATAAAGTAGAAATGGGATTTGAAGATATTGCTTCGCCAAAAAGTGGTGAAATTGTAATGGTGCCGGATTTCGATAATTATGTAATTAAATTAATTGTTTCCGGAGATGGAAATAAGTTGTCAACTGAAATTCCTATTTTAGAAAATGTTGAAGATAGAGAATACTATGGCAGAACGGCAACTGAAATAAAAAATGTCGTAGACATTAAATACAATGAGCAACAGCCACTAATTGCTTTTGTTTATGATAACGACGAAATGAGTGTTCCAACTTTAGACGATTTTATAAATAGCAAAACAGATTTTCTTTCAAAAAATGATTATGTGTATTATGTGGCATTTGAATTTTGTAAGTAATAGACACATACATACGGAGAAATAATGACAATAATGGCTCTGACCAGGGTGACACGGAGCAACGATTATTTTGCGATGGATGAATCAATTAAAAAGCACAAAGAGAACTCGATTTTGAGTTCTCTTTGTGCTTTTTAATGATATAATTTTACTATGATTTTAAAGATACAAACCATACAAAAGTAGAAAGAAGTATATTTATGACATTTGGTGATAAAATTAGAAAGTTGCGAATAGAGAAAAAAATGACTCAACAAAAGCTGGGTGCTATGGTGGGCGTTTCTTATAGAACAATTCGAGCTTGGGAAGTTGATGGACGATATCCAAAGCAGAGCAGTTTATATCAAAAACTGGCAGATGCATTTCAGTGTCGGGTTTCTTATCCTATGAATGATGATGAAACCGTGTGCGTGGGTAATGATGAGCCAAGTGAATATTCTGGTGCTAAACAAGCAAGGCAGATTCTTGAACAGGCAGCTGCTTTATTTGCCAGTGGAACTATGACCAATGAGGACAAAACGATTTTCATGGATGGGATGACGAGACTTTATCTGGAATCAAAAAAGAACAGAAGAAAATGGTAAGAAAAAATGAACCGTTTTGTTTTCTTACTTGCTAGAAAAGAAGAATAGAACGTATAATAGTGTTAGTGATCCAGAGATATTTACTCTGGAAATAGAATTATTCGCACCGGTGGTGCGAGTATAGATTAGGAGTGAAAGAATGGTAGAAGATACTATGTTTTCCGGGGAATCGAAAAATATTGAGTACAAGGTATCCTTACCTGATAAAAGTGAAAAGTACATGAAGACAATCGTAGCTTTTGCCAATACACAGGGCGGCAAGCTGATTGTTGGAGTAGATGATAAAACACACCAGATTGTTGGTGTGGAAAATGATGTGTTGTTTCAGATGATGGACGGAATTGCCAATGCAGTTTCTGATTCCTGTGTGCCACAGATTATTCCTGATATTGAGCCACAGACAGTAGACGGGAAAACGGTCATTGTTGTATCAGTAGAAGCTGGAAAGAACAGACCGTATTATCTGAAATCAAAGGGAAAGGATAATGGTACTTATATCCGTGTTGCAGGTACATCAAGGCAGGCATTTCCAGAGAAGATAAAAGAACTGGAAATGGAAGGTGCCAGAATTTCATGGGATGAGCTTACCTGTGTAGGTTATCCTGTTTCAGAAGAAGCTACAGAGAAACTTTGCCAGGATATTGAAAGATTTCGGAAAAAAGCTGGAATGGCAGAACATTCTGTGAAGAAAGAGCAGCTGATAAACTGGAAGATCTTAAAGCAGAGTGAAGGACAGCTTCTGGCAACGAATGCCTATGCGTTGCTGACTTCAGAGTATTTTTCATTTTCTAAAACACAATGTGCGGTATTCAAGGGAACAGATCGAGCAGTGTTTCTGGATAAGAGAGAATTTACAGGACCGATTTATACACAAATCGAAGAAGCTGTAGATTTTGTATTGAGAAATATTCGACTTGGAGCAACAATTGACGGATTGGTGCGAAAAGAGAAATATGAGCTACCACCGGAAGCAATCAGGGAAATGATCATTAACGCCCATTGTCACCGTAACCTGTTGGATGAATCCTGTATTCAGGTCGCAGTTTATGATGACAGACTGGAAGTGACTTCTCCAGGCGGATTATATAACGGATTGACTTATGAGGAAGTCATGAATGGTCATTCGAAGATCCGGAATAAAGGCATTGCCAATATATTCAGTCAGATGGGACTTGTAGAGGCATGGGGAAGCGGAATAAAAAGAATCCTTAATGCTGCAGAAGAGTATGGACTTCCGGAGCCGAAATTTCAGGAATTCGATAATATGTTTCGGGTAGAGCTGTTTCGTAATTCATTTCCGATGATAAATGAAAAAGAAAACATCGGAGAAGCATCGGAGAAGCATCGGAGAAGCATCGGAGAAACATCGGAAGTAGCGTGGAGAACAGACCTCAACGATACACAGCAAAAGATTATAAAATTGCTTTCAGAAGATCATCAATTATCAGCGGTTAAGTTAGCTGAAAAAATCGGTGTTGCCAGTCGAAATATAGAGAACAATATTAAGAAGTTAAAAGAGTATGGTATTCTTATAAGACATGGCTCTCCAAAGAATGGTTACTGGGAGATTGTAGATAAAGATCTACAGGAGTGAGAAGTAAATTAGTCCAAGACTAGTCCAAGATATCTCAAGATTAGTCCAAGAGAATATATATATAAATAACAAAAATAGATTGACATTTTGTAGTAATCAGTAGTAAATTGTACTTGGGGAAGGGAAGTGATATGTTTGGCTAGAAAAACACCAAAAGATGGCAAAGAAGAAAACATACGAGTACGGGTGACTCCAGAACAAAAACAGAGACTTGTTGAGTATGCAGAAAGACACTATCAGAGCATGAGTGGTGTTGTATGTCAGGCATTGGATCTCCTGTACGCAAGAGAAGAACAACAAAATAACAAAGAGTAGAATGGAGTTATTTTGGAGTTTATTTCATCATAAGCGGTGCGAAAAGCACAAAATCAGAACGCATGTTTGAAATATAAGCCTCTAATAACAGCCTTTGCGTGTCATGAAACGCAGTCCGCAAAGGAGTTTGAATAAAAAAGTGAAATAAACAAAAAAGCGAAATTGGCTGTAGGATAGAATTCCTGCAGCCTCTTTTCGTGCAAAAAAATAGTAGCTTTTACAGATTAGGACTGGTCGACTGGACAACGTCTTGGTACAATGTAATCAGTGAAACAATCCGCAGGTATGGTAGTCGGGGACTTTTGCCCCCGACATTATATATAAGTAACCCCATGTATGAAAAGAAGGAGAGGCCTCATGCAGGTATCAGATAAATTAATCAAACCACTGACAGAAGCGAAATATTTAAATGCAGATAATGTAAGCAGATATCGCTGTATTATGCGTATTTTTTTTGAGCATTACGAGAAACTGAAATACTGGCTGTATCAGGAAGAGGTTTACGAAGAAATGATGAAGGATCCTTTTTTTGCAGATTACAGACCAGAGCAGTGTCAGCAGGATCTCACAATGTTGACAGAATGGAAGAATCTGAATACGATCCAGGATACGAAAAAGGTGGCATCCATTGAAGAATTTAAGAACAAAAAGTACCGCTATCAGATGACAGAATATAGTGTAGAGATAGAACGTCTGGTGCTTAGACTTGAGAACCTGTTCATTGAAGGTGCATCCTTAGAGCCCACATTATTGGAGCGGATACGAAGAGGTATAGAACGGTTTCCGGAGATGGTGGAAAGAGATAAAAATGAAGTATATACCTGGTGGACAGATCTGAATAATGATTTTGTACGTCTGAATCAGAATTATCAGGATTATATCAGAGATCTGAACAGTGTGCGGGCAGAAGAAATGATGCATACGAAGCAGTTTCTGGTGTTTAAAGACCGGTTGATCGAATATTTGCGCAGCTTTATTAAAGGATTACAGAGAAATGTGGGTGTGATAGAAGAAAGCTTATGCCAGCAGAAGGAAGAGATGAAAAACCAGGTATTTGAAAAAGTAGTTGATTATGAATTGTCGATACCGCGAATGGATGTGGAAGTATCGAAGGAAATGATCTGGCAGAAAGTAAAGGGCCGTTATCAAAGTATCTATGACTGGTTTGTAGGAAAGGAAGGTCAGGAGAATGAAGCGGGAAAGCTTTTTGATGCAACAAATGATATTATTCGCAGGATCACAAGATATGCAGCGCAGTTAAGTGAAAAGAATGCATTGGGGGCTAACCGAAAAGAAGAATATCGCAAAGTGGCAGAATTATTTTTGCAATGCCAGGATATGGAAGAAGCCCACAAAATGTCTGCAATGGTATTTGGCATGGAGTGCCCGCAGCATATTGCCGGAGATCTGGTACGTGAAACCGATAGTATGAATATCGGAGTATACGAAGAACAACCCATGGAAATCAGTTTAAAGCCAAGGATACGCACATACAGGGAGAAATCCAGAAGAAGTGCGATCCGCGAATCAGCAGAGCAAAAGCAGGAAACAAGACGTAAAATGCTGGAAAAACAGAGAGAAGAAATGGAAAAACTGCAGGCGTTGGAAGTGAATGGAAGGATTCATTTTGGAGAATTACCGGTACTGGAACCAAGAATCAGGGAGATCCTTTTGAAATGGCTGTCAGATGCCATGGAATCTGCGGATTTTTCCGCAAGAACGGATGATGGAAGAAGATACATATTAGACAGAAGCCGGGCAGACGAGACCTGTGTTGTGCATTGTCAGGATGGTAATTTTACCATGCCTGATCTGTCAATTGTATTTCAGGAGGAACCGTGATGAAGGAACTGGAGATCCTGTTAAATAAAAGATGGGTATTAAAATCCAGAGATAAGGAAACCTATTATAAATTAAGAGATGCCCTTGGAGAACTGCGTAAATTTACTACAGAGAAAATGGGCTGCCAGATCATTGATAATTCACTTCTGATAAAGATGGAGAAGATTCCGGTGATACCGGAAAGCTTTATGGGGATTCAGAAATTTTCCTCAAAAGAAGAATATGCCTATCTCTGTATTTTGCTGATGTTTCTGGAAGACAAAGATGCGCAGGAGCAGTTTATTATATCACAGCTGACGGAATATATTACAGCAAATCTGCCTGGGGAAATTTCCGACTGGACATTGTATACGAATAGAAGGAAGCTGATCCGTGTAATGAGATTTGCAGCAGATCAGGGGCTTATTGGAGTTACAGATGGAAAAGACGAGGCATTCATGGATGACGAAGGAGGAGAAGTGCTTTATGAAAATACAGGTGCATCCAGGTATTTTATGAAGAGCTTTTCAAAAGACATTATGGAATATACGAAACCGAAAGATTTTCAGGAAAGTGACTGGTTTGAAGTGGATGAAGACCGAGGCTTTGCAAGAAGGCACAGAGTCTATAAAAGACTGATCTTTGCACCTGGTATGTATAAAGAGGATGGCTCATCGGAGGATTTTGAATATCTGAAATATTACGGACGCAGATTAAGCGAAGAACTGGAGCAGATATTTGACTGTCATGTGCACATTCATAAGGGAAGTGCATATCTGCTGTCGGGAGACGACTGCAGAATGGGAACAGTATTTCCTGGTAATAATTCCATTTCAGATATTTTGCTTTTGTGTTTTCGTGAAATACGCAAGAAAATTGAGAAGGGTCAATGGAAGACCGGATTGGATGAAACCTGTCTTATAGATCAGATTGAATTTGAAAATATGATAAAAGAAATGAAACAGGAATATGGAAGTGGATTTTCGAAAAATTATCGCGAGATGCCGGAAGGGGAATTTGTAAAAAGTGTGTTGGATGAGATGGAGTTGTGGATGTTCATAAGAAAAGAAGAACTCGCTCATCAGATAAAAATATGTCCGCTCACCGGAAAAATACAGGGAAGTTATCCGGAGGATTATATGGGAGGAAGAAATGATGAATAGCAGATGGCAGGCAAATAAGATCGGGCTGATTAATTTCTGGTATTATGACGAACAGGAATTCCCATTTGTGAAGGGAAGAATGCTCCTTCGAGGTTCAAACGGATCGGGAAAATCAGTAACCATGCAGAGTGTGGTGCCCCTTCTTCTGGATGGAAATATGAGTCCGGAACGACTGGATCCCTTCGGTTCCAGGGATCGTAAGATGAGCAGCTATCTTCTGGAAGAAGATGACGGACGTGAAGAACGCACTGGCTATTTGTATCTGGAGCTTAAAAGACAAAACAGTGACACATATTTGACCATCGGAATGGGTATCCGCGCAAGAAGAGGAAAGAATCTGGATAAATGGTATTTTAGCCTGACCGATGGAAGACGTATCGGTAAGGATTTCTTTTTATACAAGGATTCAGGAGAAAAGGTTACACTTTCCAAAAAAGAGCTGGAAAACAGGATTGGGGATGGCGGCCGCGTTATTGACAGACAGGTTGATTATATGGAATATGTGAACCGCCAGATTTTTGGATTTGAGACAACAGAAGAATATAAGGAAATGATAGATCTTTTGATTCAGCTGCGTACACCGAAGCTTTCCAAGGATTTTAAGCCATCTGTAATCAATGATATTTTAAGTGATTCCCTTCAGCCCCTGTCTGATGATGACCTGCGTCCTATGTCGGAAGCCATTGAAAATATGGATACCATGACCATGAATCTGAAAAACAGGAAAGAAGCCAGACAGGCAGCAGAAAAAATCCAGGCAGTATTTTCAAAATATAATCAGAAATTATTATATGAAAAAGCAGAACGCTGCGAACAGGCTGGACTAAATTTGGAAAATGCAAGGACGCGGCAAAATGAACAGGAGAAAAAGCTACGTGAATGCAGACAGAAGATAGAAGACTTGAAAATAGAACATCAGAATCTGGATGTGAAACGTGAGTCCATGGAGAAAGAGAAAGAATCTCTGAACAAAAGCGACGCGGTAGCATTGAAGCGAAGAGAAGCGGAGCTGATTACAGAATTAAACGGACAACAGAAAAACCTGGGAGAAAAGCAGAGATTCCTGGAGCAGAAACAGACTCAATATCAGGATGCACAGAATCAGATTAAAACAGAAGAAGACAGGAAATATGAGAAAGAAAAAGAACTGGAAGAGCTTATAGAAGAGATGCAGGATGAGGCTGATACCATGGCCTTTGAAGAGCATGCATTTATGAAGGAAGAGCTGGAAAAACATCCGGAAGAACCATACAAATTCAATTTACACCAGCAGCAATTTGATAACACAAAAGAAAAAATTAATGAGGGAACAGAGATACTGGCAGAGACAGATCGTCTGGAAAGACAGAAGGATGATCTGATAAAAGAAAGAGAAAGACAGATTCGTGAACTGGATACTCTTCAGAGAAAAGTGTCAGAACTGGAATCTGTATTTGTGCAGACACAGAATGAATGGAAAGAAGCATTGTATCAGTGGAACGGTGCAAACCAGGAGCTGGCATTAGAAAAAGAATTATTAAGAGAATTAAGTATATTTGCCGAAACGTATAAGGAATCCTCTGATTTTGCCGAGGTTCGTCAGAGGATTGCAGATGTATGGATCAAGAAAAATGGGGAAATCGAATCTGAACTTTCGGTAAATGATACAGAGAGCCAAAATACAAAAAAAGAGTTGGAAGAAGTAAGGGCAGATCTGGCCGAATGGGAGAATCAGAAAGAACCACAGCCGGAACGTTCAGAGGCAGTCATATGTAACCGCAAGAGACTGGATGCTCTTGGAATTCCATATCAGGAATTTTACAAGGTTATAGAATTTGGAGATAATCTGGAAGAAGAAGCCTGTAACCGTTTGGAAGAAGCTTTATTAAAGATGGGAATTCTGGATGCACTGGTAATAGATGAGCAATACAAAGAGCAGGTTTTGAAAACAGAACAAGGATGTGAAGATCATTATCTGTTTATCTGCAAGAACAGTCAGAAGAATCTGCAGCCAGATAGAAGTCTGTTAGATGTATTGGAACTGAATGAAGAAGTGAATGACATATTTTCCAATCAGCGTCTCACCGGAATCCTGGGAAGCATTGCATATGATAGTGAGAGCTTGTTTACCGTTGCAGAAGATGGAACCTACGGAATGGGAGTGCTTGCCGGAACTGTAACAGGAGAATATGAGGCAGGATTCCTTGGAACAAAGGCCCGTGAAAAACACAGACAGGCAAAGATAGAAGAGTGCAGACAGAGAATCACAGAGTTGGAAACCGCATTACAGCAGCTGGAGGAACTGCATAGAAAGCTGTCTGACAGAAAAGTTATTCTCAGAAAAGAATACGAGAATCTTCCGAAAGACACAGATATGAGAGAAGCACTTCGGATGCTGCAGGCCGAGGAACGAGAGTGCGAACAGCTGAAGCGCGAGAGTGATAAATTGGAGTGTCAGATCCGTGAACTAGTGGAGATACTGAAAGAAAAGAAAAAGAAAGCACTGGAAATTGCAGAAGCATTATATCTGACCTGTTCTTATGATATATTTAAAGAAGCAAAAAAAGCAGCAGAGGAATATGGAAAGCATTTGATCAGCCTGATTGCCGCACACGAAATGTATCTTAGAAGTCTGATGTATCTGAGAGAGCGAAAAGAACATTTGGAAGATTTGGATGCAGATATGGAACAGATACGGTATGATCTGCAGGAGATTCAAAAAGAAATCAGGAGAAAGACAGAAGAACAGGCTTCCATTCAGGAACAATTGCGTCTGACTGATTACGAAGAAATTAAAGAACGGCTTGATGCATGTATTAACTGGCTGCAGGAGTATCCGGAGCAATTACGTGTATGCGTAAGCAGACAGACGCATGAAGAAGACGAAGTAGGACAACTGACACTGCGCTTAGATGAAAACCAGAAGAAAATTGAAGAATATGAAAAGAAAACGAAATATTTTTCAGAATGCTATGATATGGAAAAGGCTTTGCATTATGTGGAAATACCAAAAGAGATACCGGAAGATGCCGCACATATCAGAAGTTATCTGGAATCAGATGTAAAAGCGCTGGACAAAGACAGTGTGATCCGTGATCTGAATAAAGTATACTTTGAAAACAGAGGCTTTCTTACAGACTATCATTTAATGCAGAATGAGCTGTTTACTGAAGAAGAACAAACGGAATTTCCTGCAAAGCGACTGGATATTTCAGCCAGATACCAAGGTGTAAAAATATCATTTGCCAGTCTCCTTTTGCATCTTGAAGAAGATATCACAGAACTGGAGAATCTGATCAAAGATGGAGACCGGGAGTTGTTTGAAGACATTCTTGCCAATACGGTAAGCAGAAAAATCCGTGGAAAGATTAACAGTTCCAATACATGGGTACAGAAAATGAATTCCCTGATGAACGGTATGAATACCTCCAGCGGATTAAAGCTTAGCCTTAGATGGCGAAGTAAGACTGCAGAACAGGAAGACCAGCTGGATACGAAAGAACTGGTAGAATTACTGAAGAAAGATTATCGGCTGATGAGTGAAGATGAGGCAGCCAGATTGTCTGCCCATTTCCGTTCCAAGGTGGCAGAGGCACGAAGAAATGCGAAAGACAGTGCAGGAATGGTATCCTTCTATCAGATCATGAAGGATACGCTGGATTACCGTAAATGGTTTGAATTCCAGCTGTTTTCCCAGAAAAACGGGGAACGTCAGAAGGAGCTGACAAATAGCGTATTCGGAACCTTCAGTGGCGGAGAAAAGGCAATGTCCATGTATGTACCGCTATTTTCAGCAGTTGTGGCCAAGTATCAGGGAGGAAGGGAAGATGCACCGAGATTGATATCTCTGGACGAGGCATTTGCCGGAGTAGATAATAAGAATATTCGTGATATGTTCCGTCTGATGACAGAATTCCGGTTTGATTTTATTATTAACTCACAGGTTCTGTGGGGAGATTGTGATACGTTGGACGCATTGGCAATCTATCAGTTAATCCGTCCGGGAAATGCGAAATTTGTAACCGTTATGCCTTATTTATGGAATGGTCACAGGAAAGAATTGTTAGAACACGAGGAAGAAGTTGAACAGAGAGGAATAGAGCTTGGACAGGCAGAAGGAGTATAAATTTGAAAATAAAATGAAAGACTGTCTGGCTTATTTTCACCTGAGCCCAGTCTGGGAGAAGGTGCTGAAAGGCTTCCGGGAGAAATATATTTCTTACGGAAGGTTTGGTGGGAAAGTAATTCTGAAGAATCTGAAACCAACAGATATTGAAGAACTGGAAGGATTTTTTGGAAAATCTTTTCACAGTCAGAAAAGTGTAACGGTGTCCTCAGAAAAATTCAGACAGGCGCTGGAAACAAGCAGATATAAAGAGATAACGCCGGAATGCCTGTTGGAGAATTTTTTTGAAGAGCCACTGCTTGGAAGACAGGAGCAAAAATCCTTACGGGAACAGGAAAAAGAGCGTATATGGGAGATTTTTCAGAGAGACTATGAAGGAACTCCTGTAGAGACAGCCTTAGAATCGTTGCGAAGCATTGTGAAAGACAATGGGAATCAGGAGCTGGCCAAATGGGACAGGACGCTGCGGCTTGGAGCAGAAATCTATAACAATCTGCCATATCGCAACACAAAGATGTACCTTGCCGTATTTGCAGCTATGCTGACAGGTAATCCGCATGCGTTTGATATTGGAACAGCAGATGGTAATTTTTTATATCAGATCATACAGATGGATTTGGAAATACGAAGAATTACAGTAGAGACATGTGCAATATTTCCTGCGTATAAACGTCAGAAAAGTTATCTGCTGGCAGGGATTATGCTGGATGATGTTTCCAATTATGCGATGATGTATCAGGTGCAGGCTGTGAAAGAAGATGGAACTTATCATAAAGGTATGGCAGGCTTTTTAGAAGAACAGCACATTGTACAGGTTCCTCTTGCAGTGCTTACAGAATGGGAGTCACTTCATTGTCCCCGAAACGAAATATATATTGTGGAAAATCCTTCGATTTTTGCAATGCTTTGTGGAAAAGAAGAAGCAAATCAAAAAGGAAAAGCCTATATGTGTATGAACGGTCAGCCAAGACTGGCGGGTTTGATGGCATTGGATTTACTTGCAAAATCCGAAACCCGAGTTTATTATGCAGGAGATCTGGATCCGGAAGGTGTGTTGATCGCACAGAAACTTTCGCAGTATTATAAGGGCGAATTTTATTACTGGCATATGGAAGCCGCGGATTACGAAAGATGCAGGTCCAAAGAGGTCATATCACCTAAGCGGCTGAAAATACTGGAACGAATAACGGATGAAAGGTTAAAGCCGGTGGCAGCGCTGATCGGAAAATACAGGACAGCCGGATATCAGGAGATGCTGGCAGAAGATATGCTATAGAAATCAGATGAAGATCTTTTGAATGAAAAGGAGAAGTTATGAAGACACGGAAACGAATTTTGTCAATTGTATTAACAATTGCAACACTGCTTCTGCTTGTACTGGATATTCCTGTGACAGCAGCTGGGACGAAAAAGGTAGACGTTTTGTTTACCCATGATACTCATTCCCATTTGGACAGCTTTTCAACAATTGTAGATGGACAGCAAAAAGAAGTTGGCGGTTTTGCGAAAATAAAAACCCTGATGGATGAAAAGAAGAAAGACAATCCAGATACCCTGGTATTGGATGGCGGAGATTTTTCCATGGGTACACTGATCCAGACCGTATATGATACGGAGGCAGCGGAGCTTCGAATGCTGGGATATCTGGGGTATGATGTGACTACTTTTGGAAATCACGAATACGACTACCGGTCAAAGGGACTGGCAAATATGCTGAAAGCAGCCATAAATTCCGGTGAGACAGTGCCGGAGATCGTAGTGTGCAATGTGGATTGGGATGCTATGGAGAAAGATGGCTTAAAAGATGGGCAGAAGCAGATCAAAGAAGCGTTTGAAGCGTACGGCGTGAAAGATTATGTTGTGGTTCAAAAGGGTGATACGAGAATTGCTGTGGTTGGTGTATTTGGAAAAGATGCCTTGGAATGTGCGCCTACATGTGAACTTCTGTTTAAAGATCCGGTAGAAGCAGTAAAGCAGACGGTAGCTGAGATTAAGAAAAACGAGAATGTGGATATGATCGCATGTGTGTCTCACGGCGGAACCTGGGAGGACGAGGATAAGTCAGAGGATGAAATCCTTGCAAAAAAGGTGCCGGATCTGGATCTGATCATCAGTGGACATTCCCATACAGAGCTGAATGAAGCCATTAAGCATGGGAATACATATATTGTATCCTGCGGTGAGTATGGGAGAAACCTTGGATCACTTTCAATGACACAGAAGGAGGACGGGCGTTGGGAAATGACTTCCTATGAGCTGATTCCTGTGTCTGATGAGATCAAGCCGGATCAGGAAACACAGAAACGGATTGATGAATTAATGGATACAGTAGACACCAATTATCTTGCAGATTTTGGGTACACCAGGGATGAAGTTCTGGCTCAGAACGATATTGAATTTAACAGTCTGGAAGAGATGGGTACAAAGCATGAAGAACTGAATCTTGGCGATATTATGTCTGATGCGTACGTATATGCTGTGGAAAATTCAGAGTATTACGATGGAAATCCGGTAGACGTAGCGGTTGTACCAAGCGGAACGGTCCGTGACACATATACAAAAGGCAATATTACAGTAGAGGATGTTTACAATTCTTTTTCTCTGGGAATTGGAAAAGACGGTGTGGCAGGATATCCTCTTATCAATGCATATCTGACAGGAAAAGAATTGAAGCTGGCAGCAGAAGTAGACGCTTCTGTTTCGGATTTTATGACAACTGCAAGATTGTATTGCAGCGGACTGAATTTTACATATAATCCTCATCGAATGATTCTGAATAAGGTGACGGACTGTTATCTGACCAGAGAAGATGGAGAAAGAATTGAAATTCAGGATGATAAACTGTACCATGTTGTGACTGACTTGTATACAGGACAAATGCTTGGCTCTGTAATGAAAATGTCCTATGGTCTGTTGTCTCTTGAACCAAAGGATAAGAACGGAAATCCAATTGAAAATCTGGAAGATCAAGCAATCATGGAAGATGGCAGGGAATTGAAAGCGTGGGATGCTATTGCAAGATACATGCAGTCTTTTGAAGATACAGACGGGGATGGAATTGCTAATGTACCGGAATATTATGCAGTCACTCATAACCGTAAGGTTGTAGATGACAGCACAAATATTATTGATCTGGTGAAAAATCCCAATAGATTCTCAGTAATGATCGTGCTGATCTGCCTGCTCTTCCTTGTAATTATTATTCTTATTGTAGTCCTGATCCGAAAACTGGTCCGCAAGGCAAAAAAGAAAAGTATGTGATACTATCACAGAAATGGGGGGGAATAAAATCTGATATAATACTATAAACACCATAAAGTTACAAAAGGGGCTGTCAGGATGAACCGCTCCCCGTCAAGTAGACAATTGAAAAAATATAAATTTTTCCTGCCAGCAGAAATTTATCTGCTGGCAGTT
>NZ_JADNDC010000048.1:0-27827 GCF_015551645.1 Ruminococcus sp. D54t1_190329_F1 | reverse complement strand
CTCCAGAACTGTTTTTTGAATGGAGTATAGCAAAAAAGCAAGTAACTGTAAACTATTATTACTAGATGGATACTATACTAGCCCATCCGATATCTATGAATTCTCTCATGCAAGCATGGCTCATTCATGGTTTCCATCCGGGACTTTTATAGTAAAAACACCTTGCAAAATAGTACCAGCTGAATAATTACAAAATTTTTATTTATTTTTGAAGAACTTTATCAGGCAGTCGCGTTATAATTAGAGAACGGACAGGAAGGAGGCTGATAACATTTCACAGGAAGAATATCTGGAATATCTGATTGACCAATACCAGAATCTGATATATTCCATATGTCTGAAATCAGTAGGTAATCCTTTCGATGCAGAAGACCTCACTCAAGAGGTATTCCTGTCTGCCTACAAAAGTCTCGCCCACTTCGATGGGCTTTATGAAAAAGCCTGGCTTAGCAAAATTGCAGTACGCAAATGCCTTGATTTCCTAAAAGCTGCCGGACGCCGTTCAATTCCAACGGAAGATATTTATTTCTCACAGCTTCCTGATCTGGAGAATCATTCTTCCCCAGAGGAACAGTATCTGCAGTCTGATTCGGAACAGCAGGTATTTCGGATATGCAGCGGCCTGAAAAGTCCTTACAAGGAAATTGCCATTGCTCATTTCTGTAAACAGATGTCCGTAACAGAAATATCGCAAAAAGAAGGCAAAAACCCTAAGACCATTCAGACACAGCTATATCGTGCAAAAAACATGTTGAAAAAAATGTTGGCAGAAAGGAGCGATTAAATGCATATCAATAGTAATGACCTAAATAATTTTCAAAATGAAGAGATGAACACTGATGAAATCATTGCATTTCTGGAACATATGAATCACTGCGACTACTGTCTTAACCAGCTTGCGGACGAATATACAGATCATGCATCCTCAGCTCCCGCCTATCTGAAAGAAACAATTATGGAACGTGTTACAGCTCCTGATATTCAGATACAGAAAACAGCAGCGAATGCTACCTATAAAATGCGGTTTTTCTATGAGGGGCTCCGCACTGTAGTCGGAGTCGTACTTGCACTGGTTATGTTGTTCAGCCTTGGGCAAATGGACTTCGTCTCGCCTCAGCTTCCGCAGTCCACAGCCAAATCATCTGAAACGCGCCGGGAAATTAGAACTTCATTACGTAATTTTTCAAATGGAATTACAGATGGAATCTCTGATGCTCCCCAGAAAGTTGTCAACTACATTAATTCTATTTCAAATACAATAACAAACGGAGGTAACTAACATGCAAAAACAAAAAAAGGGATTCCTGCTTTTTATCTCTTCCCTGATTCCTGGTGCGGGAGAAATGTATATGGGATTCTTTAAGCAGGGAATCAGCATTATGACTCTATTCTGGGCTATTATCGCAATTGCCGGAGGGCTTAATATCTCCTCTCTGGTTATCTTTCTTCCTGTATTATGGTTCTACAGTTTCTTCCATGTTCATAACTTGAAAGAACTGCCGGAAGAAGAATTTTACGCGATAGAGGATAACTATATTCTGCATCTTGACCGTATATTTCAGAATAATATCAGGCTCTCGCAAAAACATATTAAAATTGCGGCAATTCTCCTGATTGTTTTCGGAGTTGCTGTTTTCTGGAATGGTTTCCGTGATCTGCTCTTCTGGATTTTACCAAATTCTCTGGCTATTATTATACAGGATATCATGTACCAGATTCCTTCTGTTATCATTGGAATTCTGATCATCGTTGCCGGTTATCAGCTTCTTACAGGAAAAATCAAAAGCATCTCTCCTGACGAAAAAGCTGATTGTAAAAAAGATGTGGCAGAACATTATTGGCAGCCATATCGTCCTTATCAACAGCCTGTTGATAACAGCGCTCCACAAATGAATACAAAATCAGCACCTGCCTCAACAGTGTCTTCAACAACACAGCCAGATCAGAATGCGGATAATGTAATAAAGAATACCGATATCAAAATTTCGGATACTACTTCAGTTCAACCATTCATTACTGCTGAACCAGACAATAATTCTGCAAAATAGAGTAACTATTCCAATAAAAGTCAGGTATCTGCCACATAATATTTCTAATAACTTTACCGCCGATAAATTTATTTTATCGGCGGTATTTTTATTGAGATTTCTCCAAAAGCCAGCTTACTCTGAGTGCCATCAGTCTCCTGAACCAGCAATTTCCCATCTGGACAAATCGCTAATGCTCTGGCACTTCTGCTGCTTTTATTATCTGTAATTGTAATTTCATTTTCTGGAACAATATTATGTTCCACGTATTCTTCTGACAATTTCAATTCCCGGGTTTCTTCCAGAAGATAGTTCACAATCTGCGCTGCAAGGCGGTTCCTGTCCGCAGTTCTGGAGGATTGTTCATCTTCGTAGATTCCTCCGGCAATTTCCTGAAGCTCTTTTGGGAATTGTTCCTGCTCAACGTACAAGTTCAGCCCAATTCCTACAATTGCAAATTCTATATTTCCACTTTCAAAATCTGTGACCGCCTCTGTAAGAATACCACAAACCTTACGGTTATCCTTGTACAGGTCATTTACCCATTTAATTCCAAGTTTTACACCGCATACTTCTTTCACAGCCTTATACACTGCAGTAGCTGCTGCAGTAGTGATCAGAAGACTGCCCTCCAGTGTCCCCTTCGGTTCCAGAATAACACTGAGATAAATCCCACTGCCTTTAGGAGAATAAAACTCCCTGCCTCTTCGTCCTCTTCCTGCTGTCTGCTCCATGGCAACAACAAAAGAGCCGTGTCCAGCCATTCCGCTCACAGCCAGCTGCCTGGCCTCCAGATTGGTAGAGCTGATTGCATCAAATATTTTTATCTCAACCTGTGGATCCTCCAGAAAAAGTCTGATTCCCTCTGCTGAAATCAGATTACTCTCTCTTGCAAGCATATATCCCTTATTCGGTCCGGCCTCAATGGGGTATCCTTCCTGGCGCAGACTGTTCACAGCTTTCCAAACTGCGGCTCGTGTACAGGAAAGCTCCCTGCCAATATCCTCGCCAGATAAAGTTTCACCTTTATGCTGTTCTAATAACTCCAAAAGTCTGGATTTAACCGTCATGCTTTTATCCTTCATAATTCTCCAGGGCTTTTCTTAAGAAATCCCGGTATTCTTTTCGCACATTCTCCGGTGAAATCACTCTCACGCTATTTCCAAGGGCAGCAAGCCAGCCATAAAACTGTGTACTTACATTCACCTGTACTCTGGTGACAGAGTGCTCATTATCCTTGGACATGATCATAATATCCTGCCCAAATCGATCAATCATTACACCAACAAGATGGTTTTCAAATTCCAGATTAACTTTCTCTTCACGACCTCCAAACATTCCAAAAGTACCGGCAGCAAATCTGGCACTGTCAAATTTTCGGAAGAGTTCGGCACCATTTCTTGCTTCATTCTCTGTAAGGATCTTCAACATTTTGTCTACGCGGTAATGCTTCACAATGCCACTCTTCTCATCAACTCCTATCAGATAATAATTACCATCCTGCCATATCATCTGCCATGGACTGATCTGATAGCGAGCTCCACCTTTCTTCAAATGTTTCTCCTTGGACACTGTCCATTCTGTATACTGGAAGCTGATCTGTCTGTTCTGTGAAATTGCTCTGTGTATCTCATCTACATTATAATAAATGCTCTCGTTTGTATTCTTCACCTGATCCAGTACGATTGCCTGCCGCTGCAGGTCTTTGGCCTGATAAATACTGGTAAGGTGCTCCAATTTCTGGATCAACTGCCGCGATTTCCCAACAGTAAGAAATCTGGAAAACTGAACAGCATCTACAAGAAGCTTCAGCTCTGCAGTCTCAAACTCACGGCTTGCAAGATAAAAACCTGACGGTCTCTCTCTTCGATTCATAATATCCATTCCAAACACACGCAAAGTCTCTATATCGTCATATATCGTCTTCCGCTCTGCATGAATTCCCAGACTCTCCAGATAGGAAATCAGATCTTTCACACTCATGGGATGTGCCTCATCTGTTTTCTCAGAAAAGACTCGCATAAGATATAAAATTTTCAGTTTCTGCTGGAAAGATTTTGGCATATCCTTACTCCTATTTATCTGTCAATACTGCTACGACTCCAGAATATAATACCATAAAAGCAAAGAGCAGAGCAATAAGATCTGCACCATGAAAATCATAATTAAAGATCATAGCTCCCCCGATCATGAGCTCCAATGTAATAAAAAGTCCCAGTATCATGGCTGTGCTCCCGGAAAATTTCCTGCCGCGGCTCTCCTGTGTATCCTCCATATATCCCTCTGCAAGGGCAGCTCTTCTGCTGTTAATATTTCTGCCTGATTTCCACATAATATCTCCTCCGTTTCCCAAACTCCAATATCATCCGCCATCAAATACCGAACGTATTTTCCGAACATATTTTCTTCATGAGACTAGTCTACCACAATATTAGTCCTATAAAACGGTATGAATCCATCATTTTCGAATATCTGTTCGCTTTTTGAGTAATAAAAAAACGTCTGAACCTGTTTTAAACAGAATCAGACGTTTTCCTTTTTACAAAATCTAAATGAACATGTCTACAGGCTTATTTATTCACTATACTTTCATAGTAGTTAATCCACAAACATGTTTTTACATAAATCCGGCGAACACAGAAGCGGCGATAACAGTAAGAAGTCCGGCAACGGCAATTGCCAGGCTGCTCATAGCACCTTCTACAGGACCCAGTTCCATTGCCTTAGATGTACCTATGGCATGGGCTGAAGTTCCAAGTGCCAGACCTTTCGCGATAGGCTCCTCAATTTTTGCCACTTTAAGGACTGCCTCCGCAATCACATTTCCCAGCACACCAGTGATAATAATAACTGCAACCGTGATCGTAACAAGTCCGCCAAGTTCTTCCGATACACCCATTCCAATGGCTGTAGTAATGGATTTCGGAAGCAGAGTAACATACTCTGAATGGGAAAGTCCAAACAGCTTTGCAAAAATCAAGACACTGACCATACTTGCAAGTACACCAGAAACAATTCCTATAATGACAGCTTTCAGATTCTTACGAAGCAGAGTAAGCTGTCTGTAAAGCGGTACCGCAAGACATACTGTAGCAGGAGTAAGCAGATAACTGATATACTGACCGCCTGCATTGTAGGTCTTATAATCCACCTGCATAAGCTGAAGCATTCCCATTACACATAGAATTGCAATCAAAAGAGGATTAAACAGCGCCATTTTAAACTTTTTCTTCAGCAAAAGACCGACCTCATATCCAGCCAGACTTAATGCCGCCCCGAAAAACAGGGAATTTTCTATAAAATTTATCATTTCTTATCTTTCCCCCTGTCCTTTCTGATCACAAACTGAGTACTGCGTCCAGTAACTACCATTACAATGACGGTTGTCAGAATTGTTATGAGCACAACAGGAAGCCAGATTGGCTGCAGATCACCCCACGCTTCCAAAAGGCCCACACCTGCAGGAACGAACATAACCGGCATAATTTCAACCAGAAAATCTGCTGCTTCCTCTACCTGCTCAAGTTTCAGAATTCCGCTTGCAAGTGCTCCAAGCATCAGCACAAGACCATATACACTGGCCGGTACCGGAAGAGGCAAAAGGATATGTAATCCCTCCCCCAACGCTGAAACCAGCAAAATAATACAAAATTGCCTCAGATACTTCACTTTTTGTCTTCCTCCTCGCTGTCTCCACAAAGAAGTTCATTTGCAATTTCCAGATAAGGCTGAAGCTCCTCAAGAGAAGCCCTGCCATTTCGCTTCATCTTTGTAATCCCTGGATACTGTGCAGGGATGGATCTTGTCATATTTCCGTCACCGTAGATTTTCACCATATCTCCATTTTCCAAGGTATCCCCGGCAATTAATTTATCATTTTTGTTATAAATTCCTTCCTTGGGAATCGCTGCCTTGAAAACAGTTTTTTTATCCATATCTACGAATACCATTTCCTTCAGTATATCTCCGGCTTCCACATAAATAGCTCTTATGGCTTCATTTTCCAGACGTGCTTCCTCCTGTTTGTCTTTCTGTGCCTGTCTGACAACCAGATTCCAGAACGAGCCGCCTACTACGCCAAAGATCACCAGAAGAATGACAATTCCTACAATGAATTTCACATCGATTTCTTTTTTCTCCACTGCAAATCCTCATTTCTTTCATGGCTTTTTCTTCTGCCCTATTATACATTATCTTGTTAAAATTGCAATGTCATCTTTCGACAATTCTCTCCCCTGTTTTTCCCAATTTTTCTACAACATAATTGTAAAACTGTGTTCTGGATATTCCTTTTTTCCACATTGCGGCTGTTCAGAACACGATTTTTTCCACCTGCCAGCTGCCGTTTTCCACGGTCATAACTGCCATGGTCACATCTCCCCCAAAGCGGCTTCTGCCGCAGCTTCCAGGATTCAGCCACAGCCTTCCGTCAATTTCTTTTGCAAAATACTGATGACTGTGTCCAAAAATCACTACCTGAGTATCCCCTAACTCCCAGGCAACATCTTTCCTGTCATGAACCATAAAGAATTTCACATTTCCCACTGTAAAGTTCAGACTTCTTCGCAAATTCTGTGCCCAGCATCCATCATTGTTTCCTCGCACTACATATAAAGCGCCCAATAATCTTATAGCATCCAGAATCTCCGGTCTGTCCACATCTCCAGCATGAAAAATGCAGTCACAGGACTGTAATATGTCCAGAACTTCTGTCCGTAAAAGACCATGAGTATCTGAAATAATCCCAATTTTAATTTTCTTATTTTCTGCCATTTCACCGTTCCTTATACCACATTCATCTATATTTTTTTCTAAAAGACACCCAGCCTTTTCCTCAAAACAGACAGATTTTCCCATACTCGCCGTCAAATCCAGGTTTACAGATAACTTCTCTGTTTCTAAGCTTCTGAATGCCTAAAGCAATCATGCGACTACTTTTTTTCTCAATATCCGCAATGGGAATTTCCCTTAAAATATCAAATTCATTTCCCAGTTTCTGAAGCATCTTTTCATATTCACCAGTGACTGTTTTGGTGGTTACAGCCTTTCCAACACAGGCAGAAATTACCTCAGGAAGAGGTACAATGCTCTCAAAAGGTCTGGCATTTTTTCTCACAAACCCATTTTCTCTATCAGCCAGATCCATAATTCTGTGATTCACTCCCATAGTCAGTTTTTTCCCGCATACAGGACATATTCCATGATACTTTTCTGCTTCTTCCGGACTCAGACAGATGTGACATTTTCTGTGTCCGTCATAGTGATATTTTCCCTCTTCTGGGAAAAATTCCAGTGTTCCAAGAAGACCTTTTCCATATTGGACAGCACCATAAAGTCCCTGATAGGACAATTCAATGTCCAGTAAGTTAGCCTCTCTTCCAAGCTTTGATGGAGAATGTGCATCTGAGTTTGAGATCAGCTGAAGTCCATCAAGTGTAGATAAACGCCAGTTCATAGGTGGATCTGAAGATAATCCCGTCTCCACAGCATGAACATATGAAGTAAGATCTTCAAAACATTCTTCCATGGTATCAAACCCTGAGGCGGCACCAAAAAGTCCGAAGTGGGGAGTCCAGATATGTGCCGGAACCAGCATTCCATCGGCACAGTTTTCCAGTAAAATTTCCAGAAGATCGTGACAATCAAGTCCCAGCATTGGCCTTCCGTCTGAGTGAATATTTCCAATCTTTTCCAGTCTCCCAGCTATTTTATCTGCTTCTTCAAGGCCGGATAAAAGAAGTACATTATGCACCTTGCGGCACTTTCCATTCTTCTTATAGATAGAACTGATCTCCCCTGTAATTACGAAACGGGGAGCTCCCCCAGGAAGCATTTTCGCCTCTTCCAGCACATATTCATCTCTTAACCGATACAGTCCACTTTCTGCCGGAACCAGCTTTTCTTTCAGTTCCTCCCGCCAGGCAGGATGGGTAAAATCACCGGTTCCCACTAAAGAAATTCCTTTTTTTCTTGCCCACAGATCCAGATATTCCGGGGTTCCAAGCTTGCTTGTTGCCATGGAATATCTGGAATGAATGTGAAGATCTGCGATTATTTCCACTTAATCAACTCCATTTCAGTCATTTATATTTTGATCTGCAACTGCTCAAAATTCTCAAAACTATAGAAAAAAATGCTTTCCAATGTGTTCTTTTTATTTCTTTTTATACCAGTTTGTAATCCATTTTCCTGCCGCTGTCAGGTTCTTTGAGTACCATTTTCCTGTATTACTGCAGCCAGATTTTATAAATGCAGAGCTTTCTGCTTTATTTGACAGGCTCCATGCCATATAGCTGATATTGTTTTTATCCAGGAAAGTCAGCCACTTTTTCGCTTCAGCTTTATCAAGTCCACCATTTCCAGAAGCATCACAGATACTAAACTCGGATACAAATAACGGCAGTCCTTTATCAAGGGCAGCCTGTGCTTTATTTCTCAGCCATTCCTTATGTGTTGCTGCATAAAAGTGCAGGGTGTACATTACGTTTTTCCTGTATTTCTTACTAACCTGGGAAAGCGCAGCCTGATCTACATCCTGTGACCAGTTGGGCGTTCCTACCAGAATCACAGCTTTTTTGTCATAGGTGCGGATACCTTTTATAATCTTTTCAGCGTATTTTTTTATTGTACTCCAGGATGTTCCTCCATTTGGCTCATTGCAGATTTCGTAGATTACATTGGTATTATTTTTGTATTTTTTTGCCATTTTTTTGAAAAACTTCAAAGCTTCTTTCTGATTTTGCTGAGGGTTTCCATCACTTAAAATATGCCAGTCAATGATCACATACAGACCTGCATTTGTGGCGTATTTTACACCGTTATCAATACACGCTTCCAGCTTACGCCGATTGGATGCATCCCCGGTACAATAGCCGTTATATTCAGCAGTATACATGGCAAGACGCACTGCATTTACCTTCCAGTTTTTCTTCATAAAAGTAAATGCACTTTGATTTACATACTCCGGATACCAGGACAGACCATGGGTGCTGATACCTCTAAGCTGTACTTTTTTTCCACTGCTGTTTACAAGCTGTGTGCCTTTTACCTGTAATCTGGGAAGCTTAGACGCAGCCGATATTGGTACACAGAATGCACATAAAAATACGATTGCAATAAGCAAACCGAACCATTTTTTTCCTTTTTTTTCCATTAAAGACCCTCCTCCATTAATCTCCAGCCGTTGTCTTTCAGCCACTTTTGTCTTTCCTGGTAATCTGGAAGGATCTTCTCAACTTCTTTCCAGAATGCCTTGGAATGGTTCATTTCCATGCGGTGGCAAAGCTCATGGACCACCACATAATCCAGCACCTCAGGCGGTGCCAGAATTAACAGCCAGTTAAAATTCAGATTCCCATTTGCGGCACAGCTTCCCCATCTTGTTTTCTGTTGACGCAGGTTAATTTTCCCATAGCTTACCCCCAGCTTTTCTGCATAATATGCCACTCGCCTTGGAATTACCACGCAGGCTTTATTCTGCAGATGCTGTCTTTCCAAGGCAGACAGCTTTTGTACGTTCTTTTTCTGTGCATCTCTTTTCTGGATTTTTTCCAGATTTTTCAGGATCCATTCTTGTTTTTCTTCCACAAATTTTTGAATTTTTGTTTCGGAAAGACGGAGAGGCGCGCGTACAACAACACTGCCATCAGCCTTAATTTCCAGGCTCATGGTTTTGCGGCTGCTGCGGATGATCTGGTAGGAAATCTGAGGGCTCAGCATAGGATTTTCTCCATGTAAGCGTTCATCTGCTGCTCCAGTATTTCCATCTTTTCCCTGGTGTCTTTATCCTTATATTCCAACCGCTTTATAATTCTGGAAATATAATTCTTTTCTTTCATGATCTGCCATGTTTCCTTAAAATTCAGGTCATAATACTGCGCTACATAGGACATCCAGTAATCTACGGATGTAATCCGGTCAGGAGATGAAACTGCCTCTTTTCTCAGGCAGGATTCCCATACCTTTGGAGATATTTTGCCTTCTCCGGCATACTCTTGAGGGACACCGATCATAGCCTCCACAGAATCCAGCAGCTTCACTCTGCAATTGTCCAGCTTGTCTGCATCGCGGATCATTTTTGCGTGGAAAAGAGTTCTTTCGTCCTGAATTCCTTCCAGCCTGAAATCACTGTGTCTGGCAATTGCCACGCGAATGAGCTCATCATAGCTTCGGTCTTCTATGAATCTTCTGATCATCGGATTTTCCCCCTCAAATAACAATTGTACACCGAATGCAGCGTGATCCATAGTGTCTGGTGAAAAGCTGTTATAAAGACGAAGCTGTTGGAATCTTCCAATATCGTGAAGCAGGGCAATAAGCTCTGCAAGCTGCTGGTCTTCCTCATTCAAGTGCATTCTGTGACCAATTTCACGAGCACTTTTTACCACCCCATATGTGTGAATGATTTTTAATTTTATCTTTTCATCTTCTCTGTCATATCCGTTTAAATACTCCTCAAAAACGCCTCTTGCATGTTTAAAATCTATCTTCAAAATGTCTCCCTTTCTGCTATATCTTTTGCACATCCAGAGCGAATATTAAGCAACCGCTTTTGTCAATGTGCAGATACTGAACAGCAGCTCTTTTAATCCTTATTATAAACCACCTGGTTTTCTTTTCCAATAAAAGCGTCAGATTTTCGAAAATTTCTACAGACTTGCGAAGGTTTGACGCATAACGTATAATACAAGACAATGATAACATATATTAATTATAAGCAAACAAATTTCGCTATTGTTTACATTTCGTTAAGGTTCACTGGTAACGTTCCGCGAGGCGTTTTTGTGAACAAAGTTCATAGATAACACAATTCTGCATGCTTCGTGAAGCTTGTGGATAATACTCATTTTCAGGGAGGATGCCATGGCAGATAAAATACCTGATATTTCACCAAACGTAGACGAAACCATGAAGGAGCTTGAAACCCATGGTTCTTTTGAGCTGCCAGTAGAAACTTATACAGATAATTGTGAGATTTTCCGCTCCTTATACAACCACTGGCATAAAGAAATGGAGATCATCTGTATTGACAAGGGAAACGGGCTTGCAAGGCTTAACCGGGAAACACTGCGTCTGAAAGAGGGAGATCTTCTCATTGTCAACAGCGGTGTTCTGCATGGAATCAAGTCAGATTCCAGACATATTTTATATTACAGAAGCGTGGTGTTTGACCTTAGCTTTCTGGCGGGTCCTGCAGGGGATCTCTGTCAGGAAAAAGTAATCTCCCTGCTTATGGAGAACCGTGCAGAATTCACCCATCTGATCACTCCTGCCAATGAAAATTATAATAATATTTTCCATCTTTTCTGCGAGATCCATAAATGCCACAAGGAAAAACCGCCCTTCTATTATATGAAGCTGAAAGGACTTTTCTATGGGCTTTTTTATGAAATGCTGGCAGGAAATTATATCATTACTACAGATGCCGAACAGAACAGGAATCTTTTATCTGTAAAAAAGGTCCTGGACTATATCAGTGCCCATTACCGTGAGCCTCTGTCTGTAAAGGAACTGTCCGGTCTTTCCAATTACAGTGAATTCTATTTTATGAAGCTGTTCAAACAGTATACCGGAAAAACAGCAGCAGCCTACCTGAATGACTACAGACTTGAAAAGGCAAAGTCCCTGCTTTTGCATACAGATGTATCTGTGACGGACATTGCTCTGGATGTAGGTTTTAACAATACCAGTTATTTTATAAAAAAATTTCAGGAAGCCAATCAGCTGTCCCCTCACAAATTCCGCAAAAAAATGTCATAACAGAACAGTTTTGTTGTATTTTTCTAAGAGATGCATATGCTAATATAACACCATCGAACAAAGGTGATGTCCACGGCATCAGGCATACCGGTGGATTTCAGACGAGCATCATTCACACGCTCTCGAAAGGAGAAAATAATTATGAAAGCTTTAGAAACTATGATCCAGAACATGTTCCACAAAGACTGCGCAGCATGTACCGACCAGGAAGTATACGAAGCACTTCTGACCTATACAAAAGAGCAGTTAGCTGCAAAAGGCTATCACGATGGCAAGAAAAAAATTTACTATATTTCTGCCGAATTTCTCATTGGTAAACTTCTTTCCAACAATCTGATCAATCTTGGAATCTACGATGAGGTTGCAGAATTTCTGAAAAAAAATGGCAAATCTCTTGCAGAAATTGAGTCCGTTGAGCCAGAACCATCTCTTGGAAATGGTGGTCTTGGACGTCTGGCTGCATGTTTTCTGGATTCTATTGCAACACTTGGACTTCCTGGAGAAGGTATTGGTCTGAATTACCATCTTGGACTTTTCAAACAGGTTTTTGAAGACAATCTTCAGCATGAAGTACCGAATCCATGGATCACTCCTGATTCCTGGCTGACTGCTACAGACGTAACTTATATGGTTCCTTTCAGAGGTTTTTCCCTGAAATCTACCATGTATAGTATTGATGTTGCAGGCTATGAAAACAAAGCAATCCACCTTAACCTTTTTGACATTGATCTGGCAGATGAGTCCATGGTTCATGATGGAATTACCTTTAACAAAAAGGATATTCTCCACAATCTGACACTGTTCCTGTATCCGGATGACAGTGATGAAGATGGACGTAAACTTCGTGTTTACCAGCAGTATTTCATGGTCAGCAATGCCGCTCAGCTGATTCTGGATGAGGCAGTTTCCAAGGGAAGCAATCTTCATGATCTGGCTGATTATGCTGTCGTTCAGATCAACGACACTCACCCAAGTATGATCATTCCTGAGTTCATCCGCCTTCTTGGTGAGCGTGGAATTGACTTTGATGAAGCTACTGAAATCGTTTCCCATGTATGTGCATATACCAATCATACAATTCTGGCTGAGGCACTTGAAAAATGGCCAATCCATTATCTGGAAGACATTGTTCCACAGCTGGTTCCGATCATCCGCAAGCTGGATGAAAAAGTAAAAGCCAAATATCCGGCTGAAAATCTTGCTATTATTGACAGCAATAATCTGGTTCATATGGCACATATGGACATTCATTATGGCTTCTCAATCAATGGTGTTGCAGCCCTTCATACAGAGATTCTGAAGAACTCCGAGCTGCATCAGTTTTATGAAATTTATCCTGAAAAATTCAATAATAAGACCAATGGTATTACTTTCCGCCGCTGGTTAATGTATTGCAACCAGCCACTGACCAAGTTTATTTCTTCACTTATTGGAGAGGGTTATAAGAAAGATGCCGATGAACTGAAGAAGCTTCTGGCTTACAAAGATGACCAGAAGGTTCTGGATCAGCTGCTTGAGATCAAGACAAATGCAAAGAAGCTCTGCAAGGATTTTGTTCTGGAAAATACTGGCATCGAGATTGATGAAAACAGTGTTTTTGATATCCAGATCAAGAGACTTCATGAGTATAAACGTCAGCAGTTAAATGCTCTTTATATTATTTATAAGTATCTGGAAATCAAAGACGGAAAGAAACCGGAAAGACCGATTACTTTCATCTTTGGTGCAAAAGCAGCTCCTGCTTATTACATTGCAAAAGATATCATTCATCTGCTTCTGACTCTGGAAACCTTGATTCAGAATGATCCGGACGTAGCACCTTATATGAAGCTTGTTATGGTGGAAAACTACAATGTAAGTGCTGCTGAAAAACTGATCCCTGCCTGCGATATTTCCGAGCAGATTTCCCTGGCTTCCAAGGAGGCAAGCGGTACCGGAAACATGAAGTTTATGCTGAATGGTGCTATTACTCTTGGTACTATGGACGGAGCAAATGTTGAGATCAGTGATCTGGTTGGCAAGGATAATATTTATATCTTTGGTGAGTCCAGTGATGAAATTATCAAGCATTATGAGAAGATGGATTACAATTCCAGAGCAATTTATGAGGGAGATGCTGATATTAAAAAGTATGTAGATTTTATTGTCAGCGAGCCGATGCTGAAGCTTGGTAAAGAGGAACATCTGAGAAACTTCTATAACGAGCTTTTGAATAAAGACTGGTTTATGACTTTGCTGGATCTCAAAGATTATATTAAAGTTAAAGATCAGGTATTTGCGGATTATGAAGACCGCAGCAGCTGGGCAAAGAAAATGCTCGTAAATATCGGAGAAGCCGGATTCTTCTCTTCTGACAGAACCATTGAGCAGTATAATAAAGATATCTGGCATTTAAACTAAAAAAGTCCATCCCGTGGCAGTATATATAGCTGTCGCGGGATTTTTTTTAACAATATTCACATTTTCACTCTGAAGTACTACTTTTTTTCTGTTACTGTCTGCAGAGTCAACAGTGATTTTTTCCCATTACTGGTCACTCCGTGACCAGTAACTTTTTCCTAAGTTCATACAAAATAGCGCAGCATAAACTTGCAAAATCGAAGATTTCCAATTACAATGAATACATCATTCATGAAAGGATTTTACAAAATGACAAAGGAAGAACTCGCTCTTGAAGTGATAGATCGATTAAAGAAAGAATACCCCCTGGCAGATTGCACTCTTGATTACGATGAAGCCTGGAAACTGTTGGTAAGTGTACGGCTGGCAGCACAGTGTACCGATGCCAGAGTCAATGTTGTAGTGCAGGATCTGTATGCCAGATATCCGGATGTAGCCGCACTTGCAGCTGCTGCTCCTGAGGAAATTGAAGCGATTGTAAAGCCTTGCGGACTGGGAAAAAGTAAAGCCAGAGACATCAGCGCATGCATGAAAATCCTGCATGAAAAATACCATGACAATGTTCCATGTGACTTTGACGCTCTTCTCGCCCTCCCCGGTGTAGGACGCAAAAGTGCCAATCTGATCATGGGCGATGTATTCGGTAAACCAGCTATTGTCACTGATACACACTGCATTCGTCTCACCAACCGGATTGGCCTTGTGGATGGAATCAAGGATCCTAAGAAAGTTGAAATGGCACTGTGGAAAATCATTCCGCCGGAAGAGGGAAATGACTTCTGTCACCGCCTGGTAAACCACGGACGGGAAGTCTGTACTGCCAGAACCAGGCCTTATTGCGACAGATGCTGTCTCGCTGATATCTGCGCAAAAAACGGAGTAGACTAAAGCAAAGGCTTTCTGCAGGATATGCAGGTTTTAAAGCTCCCTATAAAAAGGAAGCATTTTCGCCCGGATATTTTCTCGAAAATGCTTCCTTTTACGGTTATTCTCCCACACTTCTTCTCAACGCAAACATAAAAATCTTCTCAAATCCCACACTCACTGCAATAATGACAATTGTCCATGCAAACAGGTCTGGTGTCTCCAGATACACCTTGGCTTTGTATAATTTTTCACCGATGGAACCAGCAGGAATGCCGATTACTTCAGCCGCAATCCCCGCTTTCCAACAGAGACCAAGTCCCAGTTTACAGGCAGTAACTGCATATGGCATAACCTGGGAAAGATAGATAAATTGTAATTTTTTTCCCACTCCCGCTCCAAAGGAATCTGCCATCTCCAGAAGCTGTTTGTCCGTCTGCCTGATTCCTTCCAGAATATTTGTATATACCACTGGAAAAACCATGAGAAACGAAATAAAAACGGATAAGTTTCTGGATGGGATCCAAATCAGGCACAGAATGATAAAAGAAGCAACTGGCGTAGCTTTTATCACCATGATCAATGGCTCCATCAGCACTTCCACAGCAAAAAAAGCAGAAGAAAGCGCCGCCAGAACCGTTCCCAGGATCAAAGCCAGAGAAAATCCCAGTATAATCCTTACGAAACTGAACACCACAGATTTCCAGAAATCTCCCATTACAATCAATTCGGTAAGTCTCTTTATAACAGAAACAGGAGATGCCAGAAGGATCTCCTGTTTCAGATACATACTGGTCAGCTGCCATACCATGATCCATACGGAAGCTGCCAAAATTTTATAAAATATCCGATATTTTTTTGCCTTATCAGCGTTTATAATAGAAGTCCTCATCTGGTAACTGACCTCCGATTGTTTCCGGATTCTGCTCATTTAGTGTGTTCAGATAGCCGGAAAGAATGGTCTGCATTTCGTCGCCCTCCATGAATACAATACTGCATTCCGGAATGGCTTTTGCTGCAACTTCTGCCGGAATAATATCATGGTTTCCAATGATCTGGGCAGCTGCTTCTGTATCAGAATTTACAAATTCTACAGAGTCCTTATATGCATCCATAAACGCATCAATATCTGCTTCATGCTCTTTCAGATAATCATTTCTGGCAATTACAACACCTGTTACCAGCCTGCTTTCATCTGTTGCAGAAGACTCCCAAAGCTCATTCAGGTCAAGGGCCACACGAAGGTTCTCATTCTTCATAAGTGCAGTGGTTACAAAAGGCTGTGGAAGAAGTCCAACTGCTGTCTGGTCTTCTGCAAGCGCTGCTACAACCTCTGCATGCTCAGACTTGTACTCAATGGTCACATCCTTCTCCGGATCCAGTCCATTAGACTTCAGAACAGAGTTTAACGCATACTCCGGAGTCGCACCTTTACCGCTGGCATAGATCGTTTTTCCCTTTAAATCATCTACAGACTGGATGGAATCACCATTCTCCACCAGGTAAAGAACACCAAGAGTATTTACTGCCAGAACGCTGACGTTTTTATCTGTTTTCTGATATAAAACGGAGGCTAAATTGGATGGAACAGCTGCTACATCTACCTGTCCCTGAACGATCATTGGAACAATTTCATCTGGAGATGCAGCAAGGGAAAACTCATAATTTTCATCGTCCAGAAGCTGTGCCATTCCCATTGCAGTAGGTCCCTTCAAGGCTCCAATTTTCATTACAGAACTGTCTGAATCCGTCTCATCAGCTGGCTCTTCTGATGCCTCATCTGCCGCTTCAGTTTCTTCATTCTGTTCTTCTGCCAATACAATATTTGCGCTTCCAATACCTCCAGCCATTGTTCCAACACCAAGTGCAACGGCCATAAACCATGATAATGCTCTTCTCTTCATAGAATGTCCTTTCCGGATCTTTACCTGATCCCTTCAGTTCGTAATAGAAACTATACTGCTGCAGCAGTCAGATATTTGTCTCTTGGATTTATAGTCAAACTATATGCGTCATAATCATTATCCAAATCAAAACATGGAATTCAGGAAAAAGAGAAATTCAGTTTCGTCACAGTCAAAATAATCCGGTTCTACCCATATCATGCTTTATACTGCCTGAAAAAAAGGGTCAGGCTGTCCAGTGCCTTGGCAAGGACAAGAGCTTCCTTCTCGTCCAGTACATCAAGCACTGCGTCTGTCATTTTGCGGTGAAATTCCGCATGGTGATGATATGCCTTTCTCCCTTTCAGGGTGAGATGGATAAATACCACACGGCGATCCTGCTCACTTCGCTCCCTTGTGGCGTATCCCTTTTTTACAAGGCTGTTCATGGAAGTAGTCAGGGAACCTACGGTGATATTCAGTTTGGCCGCAATGTCGGACATTTTGTTCCCGCCAAGGCCTACAGCTTCAATAATATGCATATCATTATTCGTGATATCCTTATATTCTTCCGTAATGATCGCCTGCTCTTCCAGCTCCATAATCTCGTTGAACAGATGTACCAGTACATCATTAATAACTTCCCTGTTCTCCACTCTTTTCTCTCCTATAATGTGACAACATTATTTTCTATAAAACATTCAAGCAAATATTTACGGTAAGTATATCACAATTTGATATGTTTTTCTACAATTTTACAAATTTCGAAAACGCTTATAGCGCTTATTCAGTAATTTTTCCGGATCAAGCATCTGATAAGTTTCCAGGAATTCTTCTATTCTGTTTTTCAACTCTTCCATGGTATCTGCCATATTTTCTCTGGTAAGAGGTTGATTCTCAGGGATTACCTGCTCAATAATTCCAAGGTCCTTCAGATCTGCGGCTGTCAGCTTCATTACTTCTGCGGCTTCCTTTGCCCGTGTGCTGTCTTTCCACAAAATAGATGCAAAGCCTTCTGGAGAAAGAATTGAATAAATGGAATTCTCCATCATCCAGACCTGATCACCTACTGCAAGAGCAAGGGCCCCACCGCTGCCGCCTTCTCCAATTACAATAGAAAGCACCGGAACTTTAAGGCTGGAGAGCTCATACAGATTTCGGGCAATTGCCTCTCCCTGGCCCCGTTCTTCCGCCTCCAGTCCACAGAATGCCCCAGGTGTGTCCACAAGGCAGATCACTGGTCTGTGGAACTTTTCTGCCTGCTTCATAAGGCGCAGGGATTTTCGGTAACCTTCCGGAGAAACCATGCCAAAATTATGGGTAATATTCTCTTTTGTACCATTTCCTTTTTCCTGGGCAATCACCGTTACAGGCTTTCCTGCAAGGTATGCAATACCGCCAACCAGAGCCGGATCATCGCCAAAAAGTCTGTCTCCATGAAGCTCTGTAAAGTAATCGAACAGCCAGGGAAGATAATCTTTTCCTGTTGGACGTTCTTTGCTTCGTGCAAGAGAAACATGCTCCCAGGCGGATTTTTTTGCTGTGATTTTCGTTGTAAAATCCACATTTGATTTGCTGTTTACAGACATGCCGACAGCTGAATCAGATTTTTTTGCAGAAATATTCTCTGCATTTTCCTGCCCTTCCAGACTTTCCATGCTGTCATTTTTACAGTGCATTTTCAAGAGTCTGGCCAGTGTTTCTTTCATGTTCTTTCGTTCTACAATCTGATCAATAAATCCATGTTCCAACAGAAATTCTGAACTCTGAAAGCCTTTAGGAAGCTTCTGCCGGATCGTTTGTTCTATCACTCTAGGACCTGCAAAACCAATCAATGCACCTGGTTCTGCCAGGATAATATCTCCCAACATGGCAAAGCTTGCTGTCACACCACCGGTAGTTGGATTCGTAAGGACACTGATATAAAGAAGCCCGGAATCGCTGTGTCTTTTTAAAGCTGCTGAAGTCTTTGCCATCTGCATCAGGGATACAATTCCTTCCTGCATTCTGGCACCTCCTGAGCAGGCAAAAAGCACTACAGGCAGCCGTTCCTGTGTTGCCCTTTCCACTGCTCTTGCAATTTTTTCTCCCACATTTTCTCCCATACTGGCCATGAGAAAACGGCTGTCACACACTCCAAGCACTACAGATATTCCGCCTATTTTTGCCTTTCCTGTGACAATTGCTTCGTCCAGATTTGTCTTTTCCTGAAGCTTTTTTACCTTCTCTTCGTACCCTTTATAGGACAAAGGATTACTTATTGGCATTACCTTATCCCACTCTTCAAAGGTTCCTTCATCTGCCAGCATTTCGATTCTTCTCCTTGCATGAACACGGAAATAATTACCGCAATGCGGACAGATATAGGCATTCTTTTTCACCTCATCTACAAATACAGCGGCCTTGCAGGCATTACATTTCTTCAGCATACCATCCGGCACTTCTGGTTTCAGTTCTTTATCTGCACCTGCAGCTTTGTTTGCAATTGTACGTTTAAAGGCATATCTAAGCTTCATTTACCTTCACTCCTCCGATCTGATGACTCTCCAAAAAGCCGATATCAAATACCCCTTTCTGATAGTCCGGATCGTTCATAATTTCAAACTGATAGTCTATATTTGTATCAACACCCTGAATGATCATTTCTCCCAGAGCGCTTTTCATTTTTGCAATTGCTTCCTCACGGTTATTGCCGTGTACGATCAGCTTTGCAAGCATGGAATCATAATACGGTGGAATCTGATAACCACTGTAAATTCCTGTATCTACCCGGATTCCCTGGCCTCCGGGAAGATGAAGATCTGTGATTGTTCCAGGTGACGGGCGAAAATTTTTCCATGGATTTTCGGCATTAATACGACATTCTATGGCATGTCCCTGAATATGAATATCTTTCTGGCAAAAAGGCAGAGCTTCCCCGGAAGCAATCCTTAACTGCTCCTTTACCAAATCCAGACCGGTAACCCATTCTGTTACAGGATGCTCAACCTGAATACGGGTATTCATTTCCATAAAATAAAATTTTCCTGTCTTTTCAAGGAGAAATTCAATAGTTCCGGCATTTACATAATGTGCTGCTTTCGCCGCTTTTACTGCTGCAATTCCCATCTCTTTCCGCAGCTCTTCTGACACTGCCATAGAAGGAGATTCTTCAATCATTTTCTGATGATTTCGCTGAATCGAACAGTCCCTTTCTCCAAGATGTACTACATTTCCATGACAGTCTGCGAGGATCTGAAATTCAATATGTCTGGGATGTTCCACAAAATGTTCGATATACATGGTTCCATCTCCAAATGCGATCTGAGATTCCTTCTGAGCTGTAAGAAATGCCAGTTCAAAGTCCTCCGGAGAGAAGGCAGTTCTCATACCTTTTCCGCCGCCTCCAAGAGCTGCTTTTATGATAACCGGATAGCCGATCCGATTGGCCTCTCTTGCTCCTGTTTCCACATCCAGAATAGCTTTTGTAGTGCCAGGGATTACAGGAACTCCTGCTGCTTCCATGGTATTTCTGGCAATCTGTTTGTTTCCCAGATTCTGGATTACCTGTGATGGAGGTCCCACAAAAGTGATGCCGCACTGCTCACAAATCTGGGCAAACCTGGCATTTTCAGATAAGAAGCCAAAGCCAGGATGTATTGCATCTGCACCGGATACTATGGCGGCACTGATAATACTTTCCATATTCAGATAACTTTTAACAGAAGGTCCCGGTCCAATACAGATGGCTTCGTCTGCAAGCTGCGTATGCAGGCTTTCTTTGTCTGCCTCAGAATACACTGCAACTGCTTCTATTCCCATTTCCCGACATGCGCGGATGATCCTTACGGCAATTTCTCCGCGATTGGCAATTAATAACTTTCTGATCATAATTTCACCCTTCCGAGTATCATTATATATATCTATCTAACCTACCATAAAAGTAAGTTCTGCTTTTACTACAACCTTTCCATCCACAGTTGCCACAGCCTCTCCAACACCCATAGGCCCTTTCTGTTTCATGACTTTCATTTCCAGTTTTAGCTTATCTCCAGGCTGAACTTTTCCTTTAAACCTGCACTTATCAATACCACCAAAGTAAGCAATCCTGCCTTTGTTTTCCGGCTTGGAAAGAATCGCGACCGCACCTGTCTGTGCCAGTGCCTCCACGATCAGAACGCCTGGCATTACCGGCTCCTGGGGAAAATGTCCTTTAAAAAAATCCTCCCGGAATGTGACACATTTATAGCCAACAGCAAATTCTCCCGGTTCATAATCTTCGATGTAGTCAACCAAAAGGAACGGGTGACGATGAGGAAGAATTTCCTCAATTTGTTTTATATTTAAGTGATTCATATCTGCTCCTATTTCATTGAAAAACGAATGTATTTATCCTATTTTTGATAAAATGTTCTGCGTGTCAAAAGGGATTCTGACCTTTTAACATGGATATTATAAAATTTAGCTTCTGTCTATATCAACGGATTACAAATAGCGGCTGTCCATACTCTACAGGCTGACCGTTTTCAACCAGAATTTCTGCAACTTCTCCATCAAAATCGCTTTCAATATCGTTCATCAGCTTCATAGCTTCTACAATAGCAAGAATCTGTCCTTTTTTTACTATATCTCCCACTTTTACAAAGGTAGGAGCATCCTCAGATGGAGCTGCATAGAATGTTCCTACCAGAGGAGATTTCACAGTATTTCCTGTTGGTTCTCCGTTGGAAATCACTGTATCTGAAGCCTGTTTTTTCTCACTTGCAGAAAGTTCTTTATCCGCTATTTTTCTATCCGGAGCCTGTTCTGAAATGCTATATTTTTCTCCATATACGAAACCTTTTTCTCCTGTTTCAGCACCAGATAATATATTATTTTGCATGGTTCCAGGTATGATCACAGGTGCAATTTTATTATTTAAAGTCAGTTTCACTCCATCACTTTCATAGCAGAAAGACTCCAGATGAGAAGCTGATACATGGTCAACCAACTTTAATATCTGTTCAAATTCCATGATTTTTTCTCCTTATTTACAGCAATTTCTGCAGCAATTCATACTTTAAATGTAGCTGTTCAGTACCTTCAAAGTTACAGGCTTCGCAAACTGATATTACTCACTTTTACCTGTATTTTTTCATTAAAAGTACTGCGTTATGTCCACCAAATCCAAGAGAATTACTCATAGCATAATTTACTTCCTGCCGTGTTGGTCCGCCGATACAATAATCGAGATTCAACTCTTCTTCTGTCTCCTTTGTACCTACCGTCTGATGAATAAAACCTTCCTCAATGGACTTCACACAGACAACAGCTTCCACACCTCCGGCGGCTCCTAAAAGATGTCCGATCATAGATTTGGTAGAATTGATTTTTACCTTCTTTGCCGCATCTCCAAGTGCTGCTTTAATGGCTCTTGTCTCAAAGAGATCGTTGTGGTGTGTACCGGTTCCGTGCGCATTAATGTAGTCGATTTCTTCTGGCTGTACACCAGCTTCTTTCATGGCATCCGTCATAGCACGTGCCGCTCCGCTGCCGTCTTCAATCGGAGACGTAATGTGGTAGGCATCGGCAGTTGCGCCATATCCCACTACCTCAGCATAGATCTTCGCACCACGTGCTTTTGCATGCTCAAGTTCCTCCAGAACAACAACTCCGGCTCCTTCTCCAATTACGAAACCGCCTCTTTCTTTATCGAATGGAATGGATGCACGATATGGATCCTGACTGGTGCTAAGCGCGGTCAGATTCGTGAATCCAGCCACACCAACCGGGCTGATCGCACCTTCTGTTCCCCCTGCGATCATAACTTCTGCATCACCATACTGGATTGCACGAAATGCATCTCCGATACAATGTGTTCCAGACGCACAGGCAGTCACTACGTTGGTGCATTTGCCCCTTGCACCAAGAGCAATGGATACGTTTCCAGCGGCCATATTGCTGATCATTTTGGGAACAAGAAGAGGATCAACCTTTGAGGGTCCGCGCTGGATCAGTCTCTGATCTGCTGCCTCCATTGCCGGAAGGCTTCCAATTCCGGAACCCACGATCACCCCGACGCGGAAAGGATCTTCTTTTTCCATTTCAATTCCTGCATCTGCCATAGCTTCCTTTGATGCAGCCACTGCATACTGGGAAAACAACTCCATTCGTTTGGCAGCTTTAAAATCCATATAATCTTTTGCATTAAAATCTTTTACTTCAGCAGCAAGCTTCACCTTAAAATCTGCAGTATCAAATCTGGTAATTTCTCCGATTCCTATTTTGCCTGTTTTTACATTTTCCCAGAAGGTCTGCACATTATTTCCCACAGGTGTTACTGCTCCAAGTCCAGTCACCACTACACGTCTTTTACTCATAACATTCCTCCGTCTACGCATAAAACCTGCCCTGTAATATATCTGGCTTCCGGTGATGCCAGGAATGCTACCGCCTTGGCTACGTCCTCCGGTTCACCATAAGTTCCCATAGGGATATTCTTCAAGGTTTCTTCTTTTACCTTATCAGAAAGTACATCTGTCATGTCCGTTCTGATAAAGCCAGGAGCAACGGCATTTACGGTAATTCCTCTTGATGCAAGTTCCTTTGCTGCAGTCTTTGTGAGACCGATCACGCCTGCTTTTGAGGCTGCATAATTAGCCTGTCCGGGGTTTCCGCCGATGCCAACAATGGATGCCATATTTACAATGCGTCCGCTTTTCTGCTTCAACATCTGTCTGGCCACATGACGAATGCAGTTAAAAGTTCCTTTAAGATTTGTATCTATAACTCTGCAGAAATCATCCTCACTCATTGCCATCAGAAGCCCGTCTTTTGTAATTCCTGCGTTATTCACCAAGATATCTATCTGTCCATATTTTTTTACTGTTTCTTTGATAAAAGCACCGCAGGCATCAAAGTCAGATACGTTGCACTGACTGGTTTCAGCCGCACCTCCGGCAGCAATAATCTCAGCTTTCACTGCCTCCGCTTTTTCTTTTGAACCATTATAATTTATAACTACAAATGCTCCCTTAGCAGCAAGCTCAAGAGCAATCGCTCTTCCGATTCCACGGGAAGCACCTGTTACAACTGCAATCTTTTTTTCTGCATTCATTCCTTGTTTTACTCCTGTAAAGTCAGGTGAATATCATATTTTTCCAGCACGACAAACATTAACTTTTCCTTTGTTAACCACTTCTGAATTTCTCCGTATCGGCTGCTTCTGATAATACCTGTATTGTTTTAATTAACTGTTTTTGATCTTATTTTCTACTGTGTATAAGATCTGAAATCTGCTCAAGATCTTCCACATTCTGAATATTATAGGTCTTCATTTCCGGCGCTATTTTCTTCATAAAACCAGCCAGAGTCTTTCCAGGGCCAATCTCTACGAAGGTATCCACACCCTCCTGAATCATCTTTTCCACACTCTGCTGCCAGAGAACAGAGGAAAAAATCTGCCTTGCAAGAAGATCTTTTGTCTCTCTGATGTCTGTCACATACTGGGCAGTCACATTGGTCACATAAGGAATCTTCAGACCGGAAAATTCCACTTTTGACAGTTCTTTTTCCAGTTCTTTTCCTGCATTTTGAAGCAAAGAGGAATGAAAAGGGCCACTTACTGCAAGGGAAAGTACACGTCTTGCACCGGCTTCTTTCAGCTTCACAGAAGCTTCTTCTACAGCAGGTTTTGGTCCTGTGATAACAATCTGTCCAGGGCAGTTGTAATTGGCAATTTCAGCCTTTGTTCCTGCAATTGCGGTCTGGATCTTATCTGCATCAAGACCTATAACAGCTGCCATAGAGCCTTCTCCTGCCGGCACTGCGTGTTCCATAAGGATTCCTCTTTTTCGCACAGTTACTATGGCATCTTTCACACTCATTCCACCTGAAACAGCAATGGCACAGTACTCTCCAAGGCTTAATCCGGCAGTTATATCCGGATGAAGCCCACACTCCTCTACCACTTTTTCCATTGCAAGACAGGTGGTTACCAGTGCTGCCTGCGTATATTCTGTAAGGTTTAATCTGTCATTTTTTTCAAAGCAAAGAGCTTTCATATCCAGAGAAAGCCATTGACTTGCCTGGTCAAAAACCTGTCTGGCAGAAGGATACTTTTCATAAAAATCCTGTCCCATTCCAGCCTTCTGTGCTCCCTGTCCAGGGAAAAGAAATGCGATCTTACTCATAAATTCCAGTTCCTTTCAACAACGCATCCGTCTCTTTTACCAGCTTTCTGATCAGTTCCTGACAGCTCATCTGCTCCTTCACAAGTCCTGCACTCTGACCAGCCATAACGCTTCCCATTTTCACATCTCCGTCTACAACAGCACGGCGCAGGCTGCCAAGCGTCATCTGCTCCAGTTCCTCAAACGGAACTCCTTCTGCCTCTTTTTTCAAGTATTCTTTTGTCATCTGATTGCGGAGAGCACGTACCGGATGACCGGTGGAACGACCGGTTACCTTTGTATCAATGTCCTTTGCTTTCAGTATCATATCTTTGTAATTCTGATGTGCCCAGCACTCTGTGGTTGCCACAAAATGAGTTCCCATCTGAACGGCTTTTGCACCAAGCATGAAGGCTGCTGCAATCCCTCTTCCGTCTGCGATTCCACCAGCTGCAATAACCGGAATGTTCACTGCATCTACGACCTGAGGCACCAGAACCATTGTGGTTGTCTCACCGATATGGCCGCCGGATTCACATCCTTCTGCCACTACGGCATCCGCTCCGCATCGCTCCATTCTCTTTGCGTGAGCCACAGAAGCAATAACCGGAATGATCTTTACTCCTGCTTCTTTCCACATTTTCATGTATTTCTCAGGGTTTCCTGCACCAGTTGTAACCACTGGAACTTTTTCTTCCACAATTACCTGTGCAATCTCATCTGCATATGGACTCATCAGCATAATATTCACACCAAAAGGTTTATCGGTGAGTTTTTTCACCTCCCGTACCTGCTGTCGAACCCAGTCTGCAGGAGCGCTTGCGGCTCCAATCAGCCCAAGCCCGCCAGCTGCTGAAACAGCTGCTGCCAGATGATATTCTGCCACCCAGGCCATGCCGCCCTGAATGATCGGGTATTCAATTCCAAGTAATTCCGTAACTTCTGTTTTCATGAAATTCTCCATTCTGTAATTCCGTTATACCATGCCCACCTATGGCAAATACATGCCGGAATCATCCTGTAAACAACTTATATTTCTTGACATTCCGGCTTATTATTTATGTATACTGCCAAAGCCTGAATACAAAATTTCCAAATTACTGGCGACTCTGAAGATAGCTTTCCACATCACCGATGGTCTTAATATTCTCAAGATCTTCAGTAGGAATCTCTACCTCAAACTCTTCCTCCAGTGCCATTACCATCTCAAAAAGATCAAGGGAATCTGCTCCGAGATCTTCTTTGAAAGATGTTTCTGCTGTCATTGTACTTACGTCTGCTCCTAATGAATCTGCTGCGATTTCTTTGATTTTTTCTAACATTTTTTTGTTCTCCTTATTTTGTTTTTTAGATTTTCAAATCCATTTTTCAACTTTTTATGATTCAAAGCTTTACATGGTTGCTGTTCACTTTATATGACCAGAGTGTGTTTGAAAAAGACATTCTGCAAAATATACTGTAAAATAGGGCGCGCAGATTGCGGAAATGATTTTCAAAACGCTCTCTAACAACCTGTATTTATCAGCCTGAATTACCTGATTTCCAGAGCAAAGCAGCTTTTTTATCTGCTATAGTTTTATTTTTCAAAGCCCTGATACACATTTTTACCACTGAAGCAGGCTGGCTCCATAGGTAAGTCCACCGCCAAATCCTGAAAGGATAATCCAGTCTCCTGAATTTAATCTGCCTTTTTTATTCCACTCATCCAGGAGAAGCGGAATGCTTGCGGAGGATGTATTTCCCAGATTTTCTATATTCATCGGATACTTTTCCAAAGGTTCGTTCATGTGTTTTGACACTGAAGCAACGATTCTTTTATTCGCCTGATGAAGCATGTAAAAGCGGATTTCTTCTTTTGTTTTTCCTGCTTTTTCCAAAACCTCCATAATCACTTCCGGAACTTTGGAAACTGCAAATTTGAATACTTCTTTTCCATCCATCTGCATGTAAGTTGAAGAAATATCTGCGTCTTTTTCTATAAATTGCTGCTGATTGCGGCTGACACAGGTAAGGGCTTCGCCTTTACTTCCAATAGAATGAACAGCCTGGGTATAGACTGCATTTTCTTCCGCTTCCAGCACCACCGCACCGGCGCCATCGCCAAACAATACGCAGGTACTTCTGTCCTTCCAGTTTGTAAGATGGGAAAGAGTTTCAGAACCAATTACCAATGCCCTGCGATAAATCTGCTGTCCCAGATAGGCCTGGGCTGTATTCAACGCCAACAGAAATCCTGTGCATGCACCGTTCAGATCAAAGCAGGCTGCGTTCACTGCACCGATCAGTTTCTGCACTTCGCATGCAGCACACGGCATGATTCTTTCAGATGACATGGTAGACACCAGGAGCAAATCAATCTTTTCCGGTCGCATTCCTGCATCTGAAAGAGCTTCCTCAGCCGCACGAGCTGCCATATAAGCAACGGTCTCTCCACCGCTTGCAATGTGTCTCTGACCGATTCCGGTTCGCCCACGAATCCACTCATCACTTGTATCCATCATGTGGGACAGTTTGTCATTGTCCCACACCTGAACCGGCCTGTAGGAACCGGTTCCCTTTATTTTTCCAACCATAACACCCTCCAGGTATGTTGTGTAGTTCTTATTTTTAATTTAAAATAGTTTGATTATCAAAGTATATCACATTTTTGGACTTTGTCAATAAAAAAATACTGTCAAAACCAAAACTTATGAACCATTTATGATAATGTCCTAATATACCATAAAGGAAAATGTCCCAATGTAGTATAATGCTTCCATCAACAG
>NZ_JADNDC010000047.1:0-29615 GCF_015551645.1 Ruminococcus sp. D54t1_190329_F1 | reverse complement strand
TTGATTTTGGCATGAAAAATACCTCCAAAGTAACAGATTTTTATATTTAATCTGTCTACTTTAGAGGTATCATATCATTTAGCCTTGTGAGCGGTTCCATAATTTTCCGCAAAGTCAAAAACAGGAAAAAGCCAACAAACAGAACCAGAAACAGGGTAAACCCTCCTGCCTGATAAAACAGTGTCTGACTCTGTTTTTGTACACCGGTAATATCTTTGTAGGTGACAATCTGATAGTTCATGTCTGTAGAACTGTAGCTGGAAAAATAAAAGAGCAAAAATACGTTGCCATTTGTTTTGCTGATCAGTGGTTTATCACAATAGCTGTCATTTTCGAATCCATCATGTTTGTTTTTTGTTAGGTTTCTGATATTTTGCAGATCAAACTCATATTTTGTCCCATTATATTGTTCTTTTCCATCCTGATATAAAACGGCACTGTCGTGGAATACCTGACGAAAAGCATAAATAATCATTTTTTCCCGGATTTTATCATCAGAGTCCTGTGTTTTACTTTTAATCCGCATTAGCATGTTTTCAAACTTAGAAATATTTGTTTGAAACCTGCTATTTTCATAACTGTTGATATTCTGTATGCTCTGATTTTTCCACCTGTAAGTTGTATAGAAAAAAATTCCAGATGACAGCAGAAGCACCACGCAGATTACCTGTAAAAAAATTTTTGTAAATAGCTTCATAAATCCACCTCAAGTCGATAACCAATTCTAGGAATGGTTTTGATTTTATCCTGCCAGCTTAGTTTTTTTCTGATGCGTCCAACGTGTGCATCCACAGTTCTTGTTTCTCCGCAGAATTCCTCCTTCCACAGTTCCTGCAAGATCTGGCTTCTGGTAAGTGCTTTATTTGGGTTTTTTACGAACACCATAAGGCAGTTATATTCCATAGGTTTTAAATATATTTCTTCTCCATTTTTCGTAACTATGTGACTTACGGTATCAATTATGACATCGTCTATCTGAATCTGTTTCGGTGCCGTTCCATAACGATCTAACACTTTTTCCAAACGCACCATTACCTCCAGCATTTCAAAAGGCTTTACTATATAGTCCTCGGCTCCGTCTTTTAACCCTTTTACTTTACTTGTAACATCAGCCTTTGCCGTAAGAAATATAACCGGAATACCAAACTTTTTTAATTCCGGCAACAGGGTATAACCATCCTTTCCCGGAAGCATAATATCCACAAGGGCGCACTGAAATTCATGGTCCTGTGCGACTCCCTCACTTGCATCATTTCCATCCAGATAACCTACTGTTTCATAGCCGGCAGCTTCCAGATTCATACAAAGCAGATCATTGATTGCCATTTCATCTTCTATCACCAGTATTCTTGCTTTCATAATAATGTTCCTTTCATTTTACACAAATCCGATTATTTCTTTATTGTGCGTGATTTTTACTATTACAATTATACACTAGTTTCAGTACTGCAAATGTAACCGATTTGTAAAGAAAAAGGAATCAAGAACGATCCATCTGGAAGTCGTTTTGATTCCTCAAATCCCACTACATTTTTGATTTAATTTTGTTAATTGTGTTTATATCTGCTTAATGTACGAATCAGTTTTTCCGACTCTTTTTTTCAACAGGAACTTTTATTCTGTATTATTTAATTATCATTTTAATTTCAAAATTGAACTGTTCTGCATCAAGGCGGTACTGTTCTGACAACTCAGGCCCGCAACTGTTAGAACCAATTCCGTTTTGGACATAATCCAGGCACACGACCGTACTTCCACAAGGCTGTAATTCATAGCTATGTCTTTTTGCTGTCAGTTCCTCTTGAGTATATGGTGATACGTTAAAGGAAAATGTCCTTTCTCCTGCTGCTGCAAAAGTATTTTCCTTTCCTTTTAAGATAAGGTAGTCACAGTCGGTATGACTTCCATTTTCCTGTGGACGCAGGTAATCTTCATGCATTTCAAGTACATTAGCATCATATTTTCCATGACTGCCGGCTCTTCTCTTATCTACGTAACTTTCCTCAGGTCCTATTCCGTAATATTCTACGTTGTCAAAATCTCTGTTAAGGAATAAACGGATTCCAAATCTCGGAAGCATTGGAAATTCCAAATCCCTCTTTACATCCATTTTTACCTGGATTGCGCCATCCGAAGTAATAATCCATTCTGACTTCACATCAAGAATTTTTTGTACGGTAGGTGCAGAAACACTTAACGTTCCTAAGATGTGTAGTTTCCCATTTTTGGTAATGCAGGAAGTTTCATATGCTCTTGCATAGCTCTGGTCATAATGAGCATTCATCCATTCTAATTTGATTTTCCGGTCGTTGTCAGTTGGTGCTCTCCAGATATTTAATTCCATAGGACGAGTCAGAAGTTCTTTTCCCTTTACAGTAATGCTTTCAAATAATCCTGTCAGTCGGTTGAAGCGATAAGTATTTTCCTGCCCTACATGAATTGTAAAGTATCTGTCACACTCTTCCACAGTAAAAATATTATCAGTATTCATTTCAGCAAGAAGTTCAATGGCTTTCTGATTTCTTCCATCTATGTTCTTTAAAAGGATTTCATCAAATCCAAGAGACTCATCCGAATGTAAAATCTGAGTATTAGTTTTCAAACAATAAGATACTTTTAGGTGACATTTTCCACTATCTGGTATTGAAACAGGAAGTTTGATTGTTTTTTCTTCATGAGCTGGTATACTTTCATCTAATTCAATTTGTCCTACACAGTCAACTTCTCCGTCAACGCTCACCTCATATATAAGATAAATATAATCTTTAAGATCAACATAATTCATATAGTTATGAAGAACCATATCTCCAGTTTCCTGATCATAGTGAAGAACCCTTGCCGGTCTATATATATTTTTGTATTCTTTTAACCCAGTATGTGGTGTTCTGTCAGGATAAACCAGTCCATCCATACAGAAGTTTCCATCGTGAATTTCTTCGCCATGATCTCCTCCATAATAATAGATTCCCTTGCCATTTTCAGCCTGGCCTTTGTAAATAGCATGATCACACCACTCCCATACGAAACCTCCACAAAGACTGTCGTACTTCTGGATCAATTCAAAGTAATCCTCCAGGTCTCCAGGTCCATTTCCCATGGCGTGGCAATATTCTACCAGAAGAAGAGGCTTATCCGGATTCTTTTCCATGTATTCATCAATCTCAGAAAAAGCTGGGTACATTCTTCCAACTACATCAATATTAGAATAGTCATACTCACGGTCTGTACTCTGATAGAATGCACTCTCATAAGTCGTAAGACGGGTTGGGTCAAATTCCTTGGTCCATTTTAGGGATTCCTCAAAGGTACATCCATATCCACATTCATTACCCATAGACCACATTACAATACATGGGCGGTTTTTTTCTCTTTCCACACAAAGTCTGGTACGATCCATGGTTGCCGGAATGAAATCCGGGTTATTTGCAATTCTTTTATTCCACTGCTCAACTACATTTTCCCACTCTGAATTTTTCAAGTACTGTGTCTGGGTTCCATGGCTCTCATTATCAGCTTCTGCGGTCACAAATAAGCCATACTCATCACAAAGCTGATAGAAATAAGGAGAATTCGGGTAATGGCTGCTTCGGACTGCATTAAAGTTGTGCTGTTTCATCATGATCAGATCTTTTTTTATCTGCTCCATATTTACTGCGGAACCGGTTATCGGATCGGAGTCATGACGGTTTACACCTTTAAATTTTGCTTTTACACCATTAATATAGATTACGCTTCCCTCACAGTGGATTTCACGGATACCGATACGGTCTATGATCACCTCATTCTCGGAAAGGAAAAGCACCTGATACAGATATGGCTGTTCCGGATTCCAGAGTACAGGGTTTGTGATATCTAATACCGCTTTGTAAGCAAAATTTTCATCGTCACATTTCTTAAATGTACCTGTAGCCACCGTATTTCCCTCATGATTCCGGATTACAATTTTAGTATTTTCTGCTGCATTGCTCTCCCCAAGAAAATTCGCACGAATTTCAATTTCTGCACCATTTTCCCCTATAGATGTAGTGGTAAAATAATCATACAGTACACTTTCTGGTCGCTTTAACAGATATACATCACGGAAAATTCCTGTCATACGGAATTTGTCCTGGTCTTCTAAATAAGTTCCATCACACCATTTCAGGACAAGTACCGCTAAAGTGTTTGTTCCTTCTTTCAGATGATCGGTCACGTCAAATTCACTGGTTGCATGAGCCACCTGGCTGTAGCCTACATAGACACCATTGATCCATACATAGAAGCAGGAATCTACACCCTCAAAATTCAAGTATGCTTTTGGTGCTTTGGAATCTTTCTTATATTCAAACTGGTGTACGTACGCTCCGCAAGGATTCTCCTGTGGTACATATGGCGGATCAAGCGGAATTGGGTAACGGACATTGGTATACTGATGGCTGTCATAGCCATAGTTCTGCCAGATTCCCGGAACTGGAATTTCGTCGAAGCCCTTAGTGTCATAACCTGCTTCGTAAAATTTTTCCTGAAGATCATAAATGCTCTTATAAAACTGGAATTTCCAGTTTCCATTTAAAAGCTCCATACGGTCAGATTTCTCTCTGTCATGTACAAGAGATCCCATATCCTTTGATGCAGGCATGTAGTATGCTCGATGGGGCATGGTGTTTTCATGTAACACATTCAGATTTTCGTAGTGTTTTGGTACGATCATATTTGCTCCTCCAATATTATATATTTTTCTGTTTTAACATCTGATATGATTATACCTGTTTTTTAAAAAAATTACATAAACTCTGTTCGACAAAACATGCACAAAATGATATAATTTAACAAGTAAAGACACAAAAATATACACTTTTTTATTAATTTTGAAATATGTACAATCTGTTCCGATAAAAATCGTGCATATTTACAAGGAGGTAATTTATATTGTACACAAACTCCGCTTACTGGCACCAGACACGCTTGGATTTTAAAGATAAAAAACATCCTATTTTTATAGGGAGCTGCGGTACTTACCGTCTGTACACAATAAAGAAGCTGCCAACGCACCGGCCGCGAGGTCGGCTTGATTACCAGCTTCTTTACGTTGCTTCTGGAAAAGCACATTTCTATTTTGATGGAAAAGAGGAAATTGTTTCTGCTGGAAACATGGTTTTGTACCGTCCAAAAGAAGAACAGCGCTACTACTATTATGGTGCCGACCACCCGGAAGTGTACTGGGTTCATTTTACTGGGAATAACGTCAAAAATATCCTCCGCAAATACGGCATTGCAGATGGCGTTCATGTGATTTATTCCGGAGTCTCCATGGAATACAAGCATCTGTACATGAACATGATTGAAGAACTGCAGCTGCGGAAAGAAGACTATGAAGAGCTTCTTGTGTATTACTTTATGCAGCTTTTAATCCTTCTTCACCGCCAGATTCTTGTAAAACCTCACAAGAAGAATCCAATGATCATGGATGACATGGCGCAGGCAGTTGATTATTTCCGAATGCATTACAATAAACAGATTAATATTGAAAAATATGCAGCTTCGAAAAATATTAGTGTTAGCTGGTTTATCCAGAACTTCAAACAATATACGAATACAACACCCGCCCAGTACATACAGAACCTGCGTCTTTCAAATGCGAAATCTCTGTTGGAAACCACAAACTACAATGTTACAGAAATTTCCAATCTGGTTGGATATGAAAATCCATTATATTTCAGCCGCTTTTTCCGGAAACAGTTTGGCGCTTCGCCGTCACAGTTTCGGAAACAACTGCGGCAAAATGAAGAGAATCAGATGACTGAACCAGAAAAGAAATGATCTGTATACGAAAGCCCAGGTTCAAAAACTGCCTGGGCTTTTAATTGATTTATTTTTATTACTAATATTCTACATACGCTCTCCCCTAGTCATATGTACTTCTTATTCTTCTATTTTAATATACTCCCACAAATGCCATCGCAGGTGCAACTCTGGAATCTTCAATTACGATTGCCAGACTATCTGTATGGATTCCCTTCAAATCGACGATTCTCTTATATCCGATAGTTGTTCCTTCATAGCATTTTTTTATGCTGCCGTTTTCTTCATAGCAGACATTAAATGCCTCAACTCTCTGGCTAAGGGGAATTGCTTCTTTCAGAACAAGATAATGTAGTTTTTTTCTTTCAATCCATTTGATCTTGATAACCAGTTTATTGGTTCCAGCCTCATTCAGGAAATAAGTTTCATAATCATCGGTTCTAAGAACTTCTGGGGACATCTCCCGACAGTCAAGTGGTGGAATGGTTGTAATACCAGCTTCTTCCACTAAATTATTGGAAAAGCTTTCTTTGATAAAGTCACCTAACTGCTTCAGGTTCTGAATATCCGTTGGATGGATCTTTCCGTTTTTCATCGGAGGGATGTTTAACAGAAGTGTAGTATTTCCACCAACTGATTTTAAGTAAATATCCTTCAGATTCTCAAAAGAACGTACTTTATCATCCTCTTCTTCGTGATAGAACCAGCCCGGTCTGATGGAGACATCTGTCTCAGCCGGATACCAGGCAAGTCGTTCTTCCTTCGCAAGACGTTCCCTGCTTCCCAGATCAGACTGTGTTTCATCCAATGGTCTTTCACGGAACTCTTCATTATCCTCCTGCTGGCTTAACTCTGAAGTCAGAGCCGGATCTTTCATATCTGCTGCTACCACGCTCCATTCACTTGGGCGTACCTCACCAGCTTCATTTCCACACCAACGGATATCAGGACCAGAAATAGAGATCACAGCATTTGGCTGCAGCTTGCGAACTACCTGGTAGTATCTTTGCCAGTCATATTTCTGTACCTTTCCATTTGCGCCTTCCCCACAGGCACCATCCAACCATACTACAAAAATATCACCATACTCTGTCAGAAGCTCTGTAAGCTGATTCACATAATAGTCATCATACTCTTTTCCTTTTCCATAGGATTCATTGTTTCTGTCCCAAGGAGAAAGATAAACACCAAACTTCAGGCCATATTCTCTGCAAGCCTCCATTGTTTCTCTTACAATATCACCCTTTCCATTTTTATATGGAGAGTTTTTGATACTGTGTTTGGTGTATTTTGATGGCCACAGGCAGAATCCGTCGTGATGTTTGCAAGTGAGGATCAGTCCCTTCATACCGCCCTCTGCGGCTGTTTTCGCCCACTGTTTTGCATCCAGCTCTGTCGGATTAAAAATAGATTCCGGCTCTGTTCCATCGCCCCATTCTCTTCCGGTAAAGGTATTTACTGTAAAATGAATGAAACAGAAAAATTCCATGCTTTCATATGCAATCTGTCTTGCGGTCGGTACTGCTTCAATTAATCTTTTGTCTTCTTTTAAGCCGCTATAGTTCATGATCATCCTCTAGACATTTTTATTGTTACATCCCATTGCTATATTTCGTTATCTTAATGCTTATTTTGTTTCCAGCATTTTACTGTTCTTTAATTCTTCATTTGCCTTTTCTACATTCATCTGTGACATAATAAAAGTAATGATTACACAAATCACAACTGGAATCCACAGATACATAGTATGAAGCATGCTAAGGCAGGAATCCGGCTGTACAGCAAGTGAACTGTTAAAGTGGCTGAATTCCAGAAGCCAGCCTGTAATCGCAGTTCCAAGTCCTCCTCCAAGTTTCACACCAAGGGAAGTACAGGAATACATGGTTCCGTCTACACGTTTATGCTTTGTCAGATAAGTATACTCTGAACAGTTAGCAATCACCGCATTCATATCACCCTGCCATGGTCCCATACCAAATGCAGCAACGGCTGTAAAGGCAATCATAAGCGGTACGCTTCCCATATAAGCAGCAACTACTACAAGGGCACGTCCAATGGTTCCAATGGTATATCCAACCAGATTCAGCTTATATAACCCTTTCCATTTTGCTACTAAAGATGGTGTAATAACCAGTGCAATGATTAACGGGATATTGATTGCCCAGGAAAATACCGGGAACAGATCCTCGTTTTTCAATACATACATCATGTAATAAATACCCATACTGAGCATTGCGGAATAAATCTGCTGCAGAATGTAGGTTACGCAGATCATAATATAAAATCTGTTGGAAAATAACAGTTTTGCAGCTTCAATAAGACTATATTTTTCATCTACTGCGCTTGATGCATCTTCGTTTAAGACTTCTTCTGGAAGCTCTTTTACAGATAATGCAGAAACTGTATTTATAATAAGTCCAATGATGGCATAAATGATTGCTACAATTCTCCATCCAGCAGCTCCCCCTCCCATAATCTCAACAAACTTGATAGTAACAGACTGGATCAAAAGACTGGTAGAAAATGCAAAGATAAAACGGTAAGATCCCATTTCTACACGTTCTTTGCTGTTTTTGGTAATCAGAGCTGTAAGAGCTGAATATGCAATGTTATTTGCTGTATAGAACACTGCATTTAACAGGGAATATGCAATAAAGAACCATGCATACTGCGCTGTCTGTCCAAGACTTTCCGGAATTGCAAATACACCGATCAAAGTAACTGCACAGCCGATATAACCATACAGCATCCAGGGTTTTGCTTTTCCCATTTTTGTTTTTGTCTTATCAATCATAGAGCCGAAGAAAATATCGGTCACTCCATCAAACAGTTTTGATACTGCAATCAATGTTCCTACAATACCCGGGTTCAATCCAACAGTATTGGTCAGATAGAGCATTACGAAGGTGGAAAGGAATGCATATACCACATTTCCAGCCACATCTCCGGAACCGTATCCGACTTTGTTGTACCATTTCAAATATCTTTTTTCTTCCATGTTTTCCTTCTCTTTCTCCTGTTTTTTCAGGTTTATTTTCGTACTTCCTTAATCCGAATATGATTATATCTTTATCTTTCCCAAAATTACATAAACAACATTTAACAAAACATGCACAAAATTGTAGAATTTTAAAAAATAGAACATTTCAGGATAAAAAATGCGTTCATTTATAACATAAGGTCAATTATTCAAAAAAATAAGAGGGCTGCATCTTACAGCTCTCTTATTTTAAATATACATCCTATTCTTCATATCCCTGCGGATTATTAGACTGCCATCTCCAGGAATCTTCACACATCTCACGGATACCGTTTTCTGCTTTCCAGCCAAGCTCTTTTTCTGCCTTAGATGCATCACAATAACAAGTTGCAATATCTCCGGCTCGGCGAGGTTTGATCACATATGGAATTTTCACACCAGTTGCAGCTTCAAAATTCTTTACAATATCAAGAACACTATAGCCCTTTCCGGTTCCCAGATTGTAAATCGCAAGCCCAGGATTTTCCTCGATTTTCTTAAGCGCTTTTACATGCCCCTTTGCCAGATCCACAACATGAATATAGTCTCTTACACCAGTTCCATCCGGAGTATCATAATCATTTCCAAATACACCAAGTTCCTTCAGCTTACCAACTGCTACCTGTGTAATATATGGCATAAGGTTATTGGGAATGCCATTTGGGTTCTCTCCAATTGTTCCACTCTTATGTGCGCCAATTGGATTAAAGTAACGAAGAAGCATAACATTCCATTCTGGATCTGCTTTCTGGATATCGGTAAGCACCTGTTCCAGCATGGATTTTGTCCAGCCATACGGATTCGTACACTGTCCCTTTGGGCATTCTTCTGTAATCGGAATCTGTGCCGGATCTCCATATACAGTTGCTGAGGAAGAGAAAATAATATTTTTCACATTATGTTTTCTCATTACATCAACCAGGGTTAAAGTGCCTGCTATGTTATTTTCATAATACTCCCAGGGCTTAACCACAGATTCTCCAACTGCCTTCAAACCTGCAAAATGGATGCAGGACTCAATAGTTTCCTTGTCAAAAATATTATTTAAAGCATCTCTGTCCAGAATATCTGCCTTATAAAACTTCACTGGTTTTCCTGTGATTTTTGATACTCTGTCCAGTGCTTTTTCACTTGCATTGCTTAAATTGTCCAGTACCACAACATCATATCCTGCATTCTGAAGCTCCACTACCGTGTGGCTTCCAATATAACCAGCACCACCTGTAACTAAAATTGCCATAATGATTCCTCCTGAACGGTTTTTCTTTTATTATAGTCTGATTTTTGTAAAAACATATGGACAAAGTTTTAGAAAATATGGAGAAAATGCCACGATTAAATAATAATACTTAAGAAAAAGAGCTGACCTGTAATGATCAGCCCTTTCCCATTATACGAACTCAACCAATAAATATTTTACAACCGATATATCGCATAATCTCCTGGAATCAACATAGCTATGGATTCCTCTTCATTGCTAAGAATATTCCTAAGTTTTCCCCCAAGTTCTACTTTCTGTTGTTCAGCACTATAATTAATTAAAAACAGATATTGTTCTGTCTCATTCTTTCGTAAAGCAGCCTGAACTCCGGCACTGGTCTTTAAAACCTTTATCACCCCAGTTTCCTGTACATATTTTGAAAACAATGCACCCAGAAATGCCTCATCCGGTTTTGTCGCAATATAAATTGCTTTTCCCTTTCCATATCGGTTCTCAGTAATACACGGTTGTCCCTGATAAAAATCTTTTCCATATTTACCAAACACAGTCGCGCCTTCTACTCGAAGCAAGTCACAAAATACACCGCAGGTATATTCTTTTTGTGAAAATCCGTCTGCACATATCTGAATCAGATTACTTTCATTTTCATACAAAGTATCAGTTTCTTCTACCCAAATGCCAAGCATATCCTTTAACAAGCCAGGATAACCACCTAACCAGACATTATCCTGATAGTCTGTGATGCCACTGAAATATGTAGTGATAAAGCAGCCTCCATTTTTCACATAAGCTTTGATATTGTCTGCCTGCTTTTCTGTAAGCATATACATCATTGGTGCAACAACCATCTTGTACTTGGACAGATCCGAGTCTGCACGTACAACATCTGTCATAATATTCTGATCATGGAACCATTTATAATAGTACAAAACTTCATCAAAATATTTTGTCCCCTTTTTGGGGAAGGAAGTAACTTCAATTCCCCACTTATAGTTCCAATCTGCAATAATTGCCACTTCTGCAGGAACTTCTGTTCCAAGAAAACTATCACCCATTTTCTTTAAGTTGGAACCAAGTTTTTTCAATTCTTTTCCCTGTCTTGTATCAGTGCGGCCACTATGCTCAATCATGGCACCATGGAATTTTTCAAATCCGGCGCGAGATCTTCTAATCTGGAAAAACATAGCTGACTCTGCACCTCTTGCCAGAGAACTAACTGCAATTGAAGATACCTCATTCGGTCTTTTCACTGGACAACTCATGGCCCAACTTGCCTGATTTGGAGACATTTCCATCATCAAGAATGGACTTTGTTTTTTCTTCAATCCCCTGCACATATCCAGGAAAAATGCAGCCTTGTGTGGGGAATCATTTTTTTCCGGATAAAGATCAAAGGATACAATATCCAATGGCTTCGCAAGCTCATCATAATCATATTCCCGGAACTGGAAATTGTTTGTAACAAGTGCGTCTGGAATATACTTTAAGATTGCAGCCTTTTCAATCTCAAAATCCTTTTTAAAGCTTTCTGTCATAAAGCGCTTATATTCCATGCTTTCCGTTGGGAATGCAGACAGATCAATTCCTGCTCCGTTTACATTTTCCATCACCATATTGTCATATGCAGGCGGGTTGATCTGTTCCCAATCTGTATATACATGTCCCCAGAACATTGTATTCCATGCCTTATTTAACGCTTCAAGACTTCCATACCGTTCCTTCAGCCATTTTCTGTATTCATTTGCACAGCAGTCGCAATAGCAATGGCCTTCCAACTCATTGCTAAGATGCCATAATACAATGTTCTTCTGATCTTTGTAGTGTTTTGCCAGTACTTCACATATTTCCTGAATTCTATGCTTGAACTCTTTATTATTGGGGCAATAATTCACTCTACGAGCCGGTCGGTTTCTTACTCCCCGAATACTCTGTGCCATAATATCCGGATACTTTTTAAGTAACCAGTTGGGTAGAGCTGCTGTTCCTGTAGCCATTACGATATTTATTCCGTTTTCTTCCAGTAAATGGATGATATGATCCATCACTCCAAAAGAATAGGCACCCTCTTCTGGCTGATAAACACACCAGCTATGAACATTTAAAGTTACTGCGTTAATTCCATATTCTTTCATGATCCTGATATCTTCATGCAGAGTTTCTTCATCCCACTGTTCCGGGCAATAATCTCCTCCATATAAAATACCATTCCACTTTGTTAATGCCATATGCTTCTCCCTTATTCTGTCTTTAATTCATCCCAACACTGCTGGAAATAATCCAACAAACCATCTTTATCCAGTTCTCCTGCATAATACATCTGCACACCATTTCCAAACTCGGTTGTTACGCCATCTGGATATTTCTGGAATTCCCAGCCAGCCGCTTTTCCGGCATTTGAATATTCCTGAATTTCAGCACCAATTTCTCCGACTTGTTCTGCTGATGGGGTAATATTCTTTAAACCAGGAATGAAGCCAAATTCTTCTGTAATATATCTCTGACCGGTTTCAGAGCTCACAAGCCAGTTAAGAAACTCTTTCGCTGCTTCTTTTGATTTAGACTCTTTATTCACACACCAATATGTTGATACAGATGCATAAATTTTATCGTTCATTTCGGAATCATTATTGATCGGCATAGGCATAATTCCTACATTCATGTCCGGGGCTACATCGTCAATCATTGGCTGATAACCGTTTAATCCCATAATCATTGCAACCTTTCCAGTTGCAAAATCAGAAACAACGCCACTAAAATCTACAGACAGCGGATCCGTTACCGCATGCTCTTTCATGACATCCACTAAATCTAGCCAATCATAAAACAACTGATTATCACGGAATGTCTCAGTGCCATTATTTAAGTCTTCCAGAAACTTATTGGGATCATCCTGGGACGCAACCGGAATATTGGCTAAAAACAAACCATTTGGATACCATTCAGCTCCATTCACTGAAATGGGACTTATACCAGCATCTTCCAGTTTCTGCACAACCTCTTTAAACTCATCTAAAGTTGTCGGAACTTCCGTAATTCCTGCCTGTTCAAAATAATCTTTATTATACAAAAATCCATATCCTTCGATATACAATGGAAGTCCATAGATTTTTCCATCCATGCTGATTCCTTCTTTACTGGTATCCACCATTTCATCTACCCATGGCTGGTCAGATAAATCTTCCAGGTACTCAGACCATAAAGTCATATTCTGGTAACCCTGATTGTTAAAAATGTCTGGTGCCTCTCCATTTGCAAAACGTGTTTTCAGAACAGTATCATAATCTTCCGAAATAATACTTTCAATCTGCAGATCTACGTCTGGATGTTCTTCCATATATGCTTCCGCCATATCATTCATCTGCTCTGATAACTCTGTTTTAAACTGAACTACTTTTACCGTTGTTTTACCCTCATCTGCAAATGCACTACTTTGTAAGATAAAACATCCTGCCAACACTCCTACTGATACTGCCAAAACTTTTCTTTTTTCCATTTTTTTATCCCCTTTCTTTTTATCCTTTTACAGCACCTGAGACCATTCCCTCTACCACATATTTCTGGAAAATCAGAAATACAAGAATTGCAGGTATGATTGCCATAACAAGTGCAGGAAGTGCTAAATCCCATTTCATAACATACTGCCCGAAAAATGCATTGATTGCAATCGGTATTGTTCTTAAGGTTTCATCTGAAATAATCAGCTGTGGAAGCAAAAAATCATTCCAGAACCAGAACGTATTAATGGTAATACCAGTAAACAATATAGGTTTTAATAACGGAAGAATAATTTTGTAAAACATTTTTACAAGCGTGCACCCGTCCAAAGAGGCTGCCTCCTCCATTTCAACTGGTATATTATGAATGTATCCACGAATCAGAAAAACCGTAAATGGAACAGCCATGCCCCAGTATGCAACAATTACGCCGAACAGATTATTGATCAGATGCAAATTCTTCAATACGATAGTCAATGGAATCATGATTACCTGAAATGGTATAATCAGTCCAGCCATAAATACTGATCCGATAATGCGATTTAATTTAGAATCATATCTTTCCAGCCTGTATGCCGCCATAGAAGAAATTACAATAACTCCCAGATTACTAAATACTGTAACAATAAGAGAATTTCTAAATACCCTGAAATAGTTCAACTGAGAAAATGCTTTCTGGTAATTAAGAAAACTGAACTTTTGAGGCAGACTCAAAACATTCCGTAATAGTTCTCCATTTTCTTTAAACGAATTGATAAAAATAATATAAAATGGAAAAAGAAAAATAATTACCACGCACAAAATTAAAATTGACCATATATTTCCATGCTTAACTTTCACTTGCGTTCCTCCTAGTCAGATAATTTTGTAGCAGGGAAAAAACAACAACTGTTACAAAAAACAGAATTGCTTTTGCATTTCCTACACCATAATTATTTTTTTCAAAGGCTTCTTGATAAATATTAATCGCCAATGTTTCTGTTGATTTAAACGGTCCTCCTTGAGTAAGAGAAAACTGTAAATCAAAGCTTAACAGAGTCTTACTGATTGTCCAGAAGATACAGACTACAAAGGATGGTTTTAAATGCGGCAAAATAATTTTCTTGATCACCTGCATATTCCCTGCACCGTCTACATATGCCGATTCAATAAGATCTCCGGGAATCGCAATAATTCCGGCAATGTAAATCAACATGACATATCCTGTCATCTGCCAGATACTTACAATTGCAACAGACCAGAAAGCTGATGTTGGTCTTGCAAGCCATGACAATTCCAGAAATTTGCAGTTTAACGTTTCTCCAATCTGTGGGAGAACATCCGAAAAGATAAACTTCCAGACAAAGCCTAGAACGATTCCACTTAAAATGTTCGGTAAGATCAGAGTTGTCCGAAAAATCTGGCTTCCACGAATTTTACATGTAAGAATTAAAGCAAACAACAATCCAAGTGCATTTGCAATAACCGTCACTACAAACATGTTTTTCAGTGTATATATAAAAGAGTTCAAAAATGCCTTATCTGATAAAATCTTTTTGTAATTGGCGATTCCGTTCCACTGTATGTTCTTAGATATTCCATTCCACTTTGTTAGTGATGTAGCAAAGCTGTATATGAAAGGAATCAGAACAATACAGCTAAAACAAATTATTGCAGGTGCCAAAAATATAATTTCATTTTTTATACAGGTTCCTTTTTTTTCTTTCATACCTCCACCTTCTCTAACAGTATTTTCGAATTCCGGATTCGTTTATTTTATAACTTGATAGTAGTCTATTCTCAAGTAAAAAGCCACCCATAATTCTATACACTTAGTGGATATTTTTGTCCTGTTAGCTTTATTTTTTTTGCAAATTGCTTATAAACAATTTGATTTTTATAATTTTTTTTGATAAAATTATAAATCAAGTATTATTATATTGATTAATCAATGGGGGATTTGTTATGAAGGGACACTTAAAAAGTATTCGTTATAAACTTATTTTAATTTTATTACTCTGTTCTATTCTGCCTTTATCTTTCTCCATGTGCATCACTTACATTTATTCACGAAATAATTTTTCCAATGAAATCATCTCATATAATGAGCAACTCATGTATCAATTTTCTAATAACATCAATACATATCTTTGCGATGTGTCTGATGGAATATACTATCCGTTTAGCAATGCCAAAATGTATTCTTTTTTAACTAAAAAAGATTCTTCGCATTATAATGATCACAATACCATTATGACCTTTATGCAATCCATTCAAAACCTTTCCAATGATATCGAGTCAATTTCTTTACAGTGTATCAAAAAAAACAAAACTTACATATTTCAGAATCGCGATCTGCTTACAGCTTCCCTGTCTGATTCCGTCTTATTCCCTGGTGATTATACAGCTCATATTTTTTCTTCCAGAAACTCTAAAGACAATTACTCAGTTTCTATATATCTTAATCTTCAGAGTATTCCAGAAAACACCCCAATTGGAGCCCTTACCATAACACTTTCTAGTGTATCTTTTGAAAAATTGTCCAAGGACATGCTAACCGCTTCTGATGAAGCAATCTATGTCATCAACAATTCATCTGAAACTGTTTTATATAGTACAAATAATGTTTTATCAAATAAAATTCCATCTGAAATAAACAATATAGCCCATCAGCTTTCTGCCTCCGGAAACTATCAAAAATATACTGATAATAAACAAAGCAAATTTATATTTTATAAGACTATTGAAGTGTTAAATACTCCCATCACCATTATAAAAACAGTCCCTTTAACAAACGCTTATGAAAGTATTTTTCAGATTCTGAATATTTACCTGCCAACTTATATTGCATTTTTGTTTCTTTCCATCTTGATAACCTGGCATTTTTCCAAAAGTCTTACTACGCCTATTATTCTGCTGACAAAACAGATGAAGGATATTAAGCAAGGAAAAAGTTATGCTCCTCTTGAGTTAAATAGCAATGATGAAATACGCGTTCTAAACGACTCATTTAATTCCATGATTGAAACAATACAACTACTGAAAATAGATAAATATGAGCTTGAACTCTCTATAAAAGACGCGCAATTGCGAATGCTGCAAGCTCAGCTAAATCCACACTTTATGAATAATACATTACAATCTCTTGGAACGTTAGCCCTGCAAAATAATTCACCGGAACTTTATTCGTTAATTACTAATCTTTCTCTCATGATGAATTACGCCATGGATATCCAGCATCCATTAATTTCATTACAAAGTGAATTTGATTATGCACAAAGATATCTCATATTTCAAAGACAACGTTTTGGAGAAAATTTTCATTTTGATTTGAATCCAGATCCTGATACGGTTTCCCTAATGGTTCCAAAAATGATTCTTCAGCCTATTATGGAAAATTATTTTAAGCATGGGTTTGTAAAACGGCCGGAAGGATACTATATCTGTGCCACTTCACATTTAAACAACGGAATCCTAACCGTACTGGTAGAAAACAATGGAAAATCTCTCTCTAAAAAAGAATTAGATAATCTCCAGCTTATGTTTCACTCCATAAAATACAACCAGTACAAGGAAAAAGAAAAAGGGATCGGTCTTGACAATATCCAAACTCGACTTAATATGTATTATCACAATGCATCTTCCGTTTCTGTTGAAAACATTTCCCCTTATGGGGTTTGCATAAAGATCACATTATTCCTGGAGGAACCTGCTAATGAAATTGCTGATTATTGACGACGAAAAACCAGTTCGGGACTGTATTAAATTACTTATTCCTAAAAGCACCTATAAAATATCTGAAATATACGAAGCTGAAGATGGATTAGAAGCAGTTCAGTTAATCCGACAGTATTCACCAGATCTGATATTTACAGATATCTGCATGCCTATTTCAGATGGATTGGAATTAATGGATTGGATTGTTGAAAATAGTGTTTCTACTCCTGTTATTGCGATCAGTGGATACACAGATTATGAATACATCCGAAATTTTTTCATAAAGGGGGGGCTTGATTATATTTTAAAACCAATACAGCCTGACAAACTAAACCTTGCCGTACAGAAAGCTCAAAGTGAAATTGAAAGAAAAAAAGTAATTACTCCCACACATGAAGAGGATTATATAACAGAGGATATTTTTATTTCCATAAAGAAATATATCGACCAAAATTATTCGAATCAGCTTAACTTACCCTATATTGCTTCTGAATTTCATTTAAGTGAACCCTATTTGTCAAGAAAATTCAAAGCAAAATTTGATATTAACATTATACAATATATAAAACTGGTACGGATCCGTCATGCAAAGCAGCTTTTAATGAGTTCTGGAAAAAAGATATCAGAAATATCTCTTTTAGTTGGATATGATGATGAAAAATACTTTTCTCGTGTTTTTAAAGAAATGGAAAAGATTTCAGCTAACGATTATCGAAAAAAATTCTCAAATAAGTAATTTTTTACTTGCTTTTTCCAGTTCTCTGCTATATACTGCCTCATGTAAAGTAATGCAGAGTAAATTCATGAGCGTAAAGTGCCTTCCGGATGGAGAGTTGCCGGAGGACGAAAAGAGAAATCTTGCGGTTCGTGGATTGCTTCTCGCTGCAACAGAAGATAAATATGAATCCATAAATTATCTCCTATTGTGAGCGAAAAAAGAAAAGGAGGTAATTTTTTTATGGAGAAAACAAAGAACATGTTTCTCACCTCAGCTAAAGAGCTGAAAAACACTTCTACACTGGCAGTCTGTGCAATGCTTGCTGCCCTGGCACTGATTTTAAATTCAGTTGCTTCTATCAACATCGGTCCCTATGTAAAAATTGGATTTTCCGGTATCCCAAACCAGATTGCTGATTATCTGTTTGGACCCATTACCGGATGTCTGTTTGCCGGTGTGCTGGATATTGTGAAATTCTTTATCCGCCCTGATGGTCCATTTTTCTTTGGGTTCACCTTTAACGCAATGCTCGCGGCATTTATTTATGGATGTTTTTACTACAAACATAAGCTCACTTTCCGTCGCGTGCTGATTGCAAAACTGGTTGTCGTTCTGATTGTAAATGTTCTGTTAAATACCTTATGGCTGGACATGCTCTACGGAAAAGGATTCCTTGCAATCCTTCCAATGCGTACTGTAAAGAACCTGATCATGTGGCCAATTGATTCCTTTATCTTCTTTACCATCACAAGATTGATTGAACAGACAGGAATTTTTAGTATTTTTAGAAAACCGGCTGCCAGCTGATTACATATATTTGAAAATATAAAAACTTAGCGATATCAAATAAAAAACGCGAATATTCCAGTACTTAATAAGCCACTGATATTCGCGTTTCTTATTATCCTAACCACTTAAAAGAAGGATAGTATCTTACAACAGCTTTCCCCACAATCTGGTCAAATCGCACGAATTTGTTTTTCCATGAACGTGAATCCTTCGAATCATTCCGATTATCACCAAGCATGAAATAACAGTTTTCCGGAACTGTATATGGACCATAACTTCCGATCATTTTCTCCGGAATGAACGAGTCATCCAATGAAGTGGGCGAACCATCAATGTAAACTTTCCCATCCTTAATTTCCACTACCTCTCCCGGCAGTCCGATCACTCTTTTGATAAAAAGACGGCTTTCATCATCTGGGTATTTGAATATTACAATATCAAATCGCTCCGAGTCCTTGAACTTTTCAGAAATTTCATAACCGAACAGATTAAGATTAATTCCACACGCAAGCTTTTAAGAAGATTCACGTTTTTCTACTTAATCTGAATCCTTATTTTTTCACCGACAGGTGTCCAGTCAGATTCTGCAGTGATTTCACCTGTAGTTCCATCATATGCGCTTTCTTCGGTTCCATAATCTTCATCCGTTTTATCTGCTGCGTCGGTATTTTCTTTCTGGTCTGTATCGTCTTGAAGCCTTACTTCTGTGGGAGCATCTGCCCCTCCGATAATTTGAGTTTCAACCGGCTCCTCTGCATCTGACGGATTTTCTCCCTCCAAAGTATCCTCTGGAACTTCTTCTACTTCTTCTGTAGTCTCACCAATTTCTACAAAATCGTCATCAACCCAGACAGTGTCTGCAGCAGCCATATAAGGTTCTCTGGTATAAAGCTGTAATTCCAGATAATCGCTGTCAATATCCGGGAGTAAAAGAACCGGACCGTCAGAATCCAGCTGATACATGCCCCAGAAACTGGTTTTAAAACTCCATTGAGATTTACCATCTGCTGAATTACTGCGCAGTTCATACTGTACCTGATTTCCTTTACTGTCTGTCCCCATAAGCATCATCTCATTACCATTATACAGCTTTTCCTCAAGTTCTTCCGGAATTTCTGCCGTAATTATACTTTGCAGTTTATTCATGGAAAAGTCTGTTAATTTTACGGTTCCTTCTTCTGTTTTAACAGAAACATCTTCCAGCTTTTTATGAACTGTCTGTTTCATAAGCTCCGCATGGGGAATAGAAAAATCAAACTCAAACTCTGCAAAATAATCTTCGCCAAGATTTTCATTTTGATAGGCACCAAGTACCAAATGTACTTCCGGATTTTCTCCCAGCTCACCATCAAGGGAAAATCGGGATTCCAGAACAGCATCATAGACATTTTCATCCAGTCCAATATTTAGCAAATCCTCATCCGAATACGGCAGATAGTGTCCGCTTTCGTATTCTTCAATTTTCTGTCCATTTATTGTAGTTTTCTGATAATCAATGTCAAGCTGTGTATTGGCAAAGGTCCAGGCATCCTGGACATCATCCGTGCCCTTTTGCCCGGAAGATGTTTTTTCTGCATGCACCTTTGTTAACAGAACCCCATTATCCAGAACAACTTCTTTTAATGTTACAGTAATTCCTTTGTCTTCCTTAGCGGTATTCAACACTTCCGTATAAGATTCAATGCTTTTTGGGAAACCAAGGGTTTCTCCTATGGACAATGTAATATTTTTTATTGCAGCCTGGATATGTGGATTAGAAAAGATAACAGAACCCAAGGCGACGATCACACAGGCAGCTGCTGCTTTGCTCCACCCTTTCGGTCTCCGGTTTTCCTTTTTTTCACTCCATTCCCGCTCTGCTTCCTCTATATATTTCGGATCAATATTACCAAATTCTTTTGAAAAATCAAACTTTTTCATATGCGTCCTCCTTCTTTTTCCAACAGTTTCAACAGCTTTTTCCGGTTTCTGTATAAATTCATTTTCACGCTTCCCGTTGACATATGATGCCTTTTGGAGATTGCAGAAACAGGATCTAAAAACCAGTATCTTCGTACAAAAATATTTCTGTCCTTTGGAGACATTTCTTCCAAAAAACGATTTATGGTTTCCATCAGTTCTTTTTCCGCCAGCTGTTCTTCCACGGTATAAGTTACATTTAGCTGATCCATTTCCTCTATAACATCTGCCATATGAACATCCGGGCGCTTGCCTGCAAACTTTTTCCTTAAACGGTCGATACTAAGATTTCTTGTAATCCGACCGCAAAAGTGTGCCAATACAGGAGGATGCGTAGGAGGAATCTGTGACCATACTGAAAACCAGGTATCATTCAGACATTCCTCGGCATCTTCTCTATTTGCCAATAAATTCCAGGCAATCTTGTAGCAATAGGGATGATACTTAGTACTCAATTCTATAATTCCATTCTCATCTCTTTTCAAAAACAGGTTTATAATTTCATCATCATTCATTTACAGGTTGTCCTCCGGGTTTCTTTAAGATAAAAGTCACTGTCCATAATCTGACCAGCAACAGATAAGGCGCCTTTTTGAATAAAAAAATTTCCATTCATATTATATATCGTAAAAAATAGTGGATGGTAACAAAAAAATTTAATTCTTTTCAGTTGAGATCCAAACTACAGTTTTGGTTTTCAGAAGATTACCTTTTAGGGGTAAAAATAATGAAAAGCAGCCGATATTCTCATTTTATATATCATGAGATACCGGCTGCAACTGCTGTTATAAAATATTTTCTTGTTCTGTAGTTTTGTACTTCATACTACAGCATTCATTATAATCACGGTCAGAATACGTCCTATAAACTGTCCACAAAACGCATAAAATCTTCTCTTCCTTTTGGTGTGCATTTATAAACTCCGGCATCTTCCAGCACATGTACAAACACCAGTCCTACTTCTTTTTGAAGAATTGCTTGAATGTTCTCTGCATTAATATCCGGATATTTTTCCAGCAATTCTTTCACCCAATCCTCATGCTTTGCTATTTTTTCATTTGAAGAAATATCTTTTCCAGATAAAATGTATTCCTCTAAAAGCTCCAGCTCTTCTTTTAATCTGGCCGGAAGAACTGCAAGCCCCATTACCTCGATCAGTCCGATATTTTCCTTTTTAATATGATGGTACTGTGCATGTGGATGATATACACCAAGTGGATGTTCTTTCGTCGTAATATTATTGCGAAGTGTCAGATCCAGCTCGTATACATCTTCCACTTTACGGGCAATTGGGGTTATGGTATTATGTGGCTCTCCGTCCGTATTGGCAAATACAAAGGCTGCTTCATCTGTATAGCCTCTCCATGCCTGCAGCACATGTGTTGCAAGGTCAATCAACCGTTCTGGATTTTTATGACGGATACGGAGCACTGATAACGGCCACTTTACAATTCCCGCTTCCACATCCTCAAATCCAGGAATGGTCACATGCTTTTCAATCGGTGCCTTAGCCATTGCGAAGGTATAATGTCCTCCCTGGAAATGGTCATGGCTTAAAATAGAACCGCCTACAAGCTGCTCAATGTTCTGAAATTCCTGTTCCGGTGCAGTGTAATCATCCTCGTAAAATACATCCAGCAGAAGATTTGTTGTGTAATTTCTCTCACATTCTGGTATCAGTTCCGTCTCGACTCCATACTGTACCAGTTTTGCAATACTCTCACTCAGCATATTTTTATCCTCTCTTTTCTATATGATTTCATTTTGCAGAACAAACTTTTCTCTGTACAGATTCCGGTATTCTCTTGGTGTCATTTTGTAGCGTTCCCTGAAAACCCGGTTAAAAGTCCGCTGACTTTCAAATCCTGCATCCATGGAAATGTCCGTAATGCTTTTGTCTGTACACTCTAAATGAACACAGACATAGTTTAATCTCTGTTCATTTAAATATTGGTTAAAATTTCTATGAAAAGTTCCGGAAAAGACACGCGAAAGTGTAAATTTACTTACTCCCATATCTCTTGCCATCTTTTCCAGGGACATTTCTTCTTTAAAATGTTTTGCAATATAGGAGACCGTCTGATAAATGATATCATTGCTCTCCACGCTGCTCTTTTCCTGTAAGTTAAATGCCGGGATACTTCTGGCCAAAAGGATCTGCACATAAGCCTGTTCCACAACAAGGTTAGGATTTTGCTCCTTTTTATCGAGCTTCAGGCACCGAATTGCATTTACAATATCCCGGTGGACCTGCGGCTTTTTAATTACAGGATTTTTCGGACAGTATTTCTGCATAACAGAAGCAAATTGTCCGCAAAGTATGGGCTGCGCCCACAGATAACATGCCTTATTATTCTCTCCTGAAAAGACCTGGCAGTGATGGATCACTTCCGGAAAAAGGACTGCAAAATCACCTTCCTCCATGTGAAAGAGTTCCTGGCCCATTCCAAGCTCCAAGCATCCTTCTGTAAGATAGATGAATTCAACTGAATTGTGCAGATGAGGGGATTCATGTCTGGCAATGCGGGAATGTAAATGCAGGTTTTCTTTTTTCTCTTCATAAACCGGAAACATAATTTCTCTCCTCTGCAAATTTTGTCTGTTTTTTCTTTTCATTTGGCACGTAATCCGCTTTCAGGTGATCTATAATGCACTTGTAAGTTAAGAAAAGAGGTGAACGAAATGAAAAATTTAAAAGCTTATATCTTATATGTGATGAATTTCTACGCAAACTATTATAAAGTTTGCCGCTAATGCCAGAAGAAAATTCCGGTATTCGGCCGGATTTTCTTCTGCATAAACTATCACATCCGCTTTTTATTAGTATAACCAACTGATGAACCCCTGTACATGAACAGGATTCTTTAAAATATAGACAAAATGATACAAAAAAAGATATGCTGCAAAAAATGACTGTATTTCCTGCCTCATATCTTTCCTTAATCCAATGACAGACAGCCCGAAAATATCGGGCTGTCTGCTTTTTAGATGGTATCAATCAGATCACTTCCACTAATGATCTGGCTCCAGCGGTTTTCACGTTTGTCCGCATTTTTCTCAAAGTATGGAAGTCGCGTTTCTTCCAATTCCTCCAGGTATGGGATGCTTCCATCCAGATACTTTTTGATTCTCCGTATGGTACTGTTAAGTCTGGTAATCACAGCTCCAAGTTTAATCTGTTTCTCAGCTTCTTCTACAGGTACAAATTTATTTTTCTTAAATTCTTCCAGACACCTAATTAGTGCATTATTATGAATATAAAAAAGAATATATTGAAGTTTTATTATTGCAGCCTTGTAACCAACTCTCCCTTCGAACATGTAGCAAAAAATCTATCGTACCAGATAAGGAATGTTAAAACTGTCCAGATTTTACGACTGTTATCTGCCTTTTTATCTTTATGGTCTTTCAGAAGCTGAAGCAGTTCCTCTGTACGAAAAAATTCTTCTGCCGCTTTTGAGGTAAATAAATCCGTTACCATCTGATACCAGTCATCCTGCCGCAGCCACACACGGATTGGAATAGGAAAACCAAGTTTCTTCCGTTCATCGGTTTCCTGTGGAAGAAATCCTGAAACAGCTTTGCGGAAAATATATTTGGTTGTACCCGCTGCAATCTTGGCTTCTTTCGGAAGCTTTGCTGCAAAGTCAAAAACTTCTTTATCCAGAAATGGTACCCTGACTTCCAGGGAATGTGCCATACTCATTTTATCAGCTTTCTGCAAAATATCGCCAGGAAGCCAGTAGTTCAAATCTACAGACTGCATTTTTTCCATGTCTTGAAGTCCGCCTCTGTTTTCTGCCTCAAGCTCTTCATAAAATGGTCTTAAATATTCCTGCGTGGAAGGTCCTGTTACTTTATTTTTCAAAATCTGCGCTTTCTCTTTTTCACGGTAGATATACGCATTTCCAATGAAACGTTCTTCCACTTTCATTCCTGCGCGGATAAGGAAATCCCGTCCTTTCACATCTGGCAGCTTTGCGGCCAGCTTTCTGACAGCACGTCTGAGCACGAATGGAATCCAGGCAACTTTCTTCAATGCTTCCGGTTCTCTGTAAATATTGTATCCACCGAAAAGTTCATCTGCGCCTTCCCCGGAAAGGACTACCTTAACATGCCCGGCAGCCTCTTTGGAAAGAAAATAAAGTGCAACTGCAGAAGCATCTCCAAGGGGTTCATCCATATGATACATCACATCTGGAAGGGCATCCCAGAATTCCTGCTTGGATATGATTTTCACATGGTGTTTCAAACCTGCTTTTTCTGCCACTTTGGCAGCTTTGTTTACTTCACTATATCGATCTCCCTCATCAAATCCCACTGTAAATGCCTGATCTGCACCGGAGGAAGAAGCCAGATAACCGGAATCCACTCCACCTGATAAAAATGCGCCGACTTCCACATCACTTAACATATGATGCTTCACTGAATCCTTTAAAATCTCGGAAAGCTGGCTCCGCAGCTGCGCCATATTCGTCTTATGGTTCCACTGACCTGGTGTAAGCTTTGGTTTGAAATAAGTCTTTATTTCATAGCTTCCGTTTTTATATAAAAGCATATGTCCAGGCATCAGTTTATAAATTCCCTTAAAGAAGGTCTCTTCCAGAGGAGAATATTGAAATGACAAATACTGCTCCAGTGCCTTCTGATTTACTTTCCTTTCATAGCCTGGAAATGCAAGGATACTCTTAATTTCAGAAGCAAATACAAAGTGCCCATCTATTTCGGCATAGTACACAGGCTTAATTCCAAAGAAATCCCTTGCAAGCATCAAAGTCTGCTCTTTTTCATTCCATACTGCAAACCCAAACATTCCCCTGAGTTTATCCAGTGCCTTCTCCCCATACTGCTGAAGGGTATTTACCAGAACTTCCGTATCGGAATGGGTGCAAAAAGAAATGCCGAAAGTCTCAAGTTCTGCCCGCAGTTCTTTATAATCATAGATTTCTCCATTAAAAACAATATGCAGATTTCCATCCGCACTTTCCATAGGCTGCTGCCCATCTTCTAAATCAATAATACTAAGTCTTCGAAAGCCCAGCGTAATCTTCTCCCTGCAAAAGGAGCCCTCACTGTCCGGGCCTCTATGCTCAATGGCTTTCATCATCCTTTCAATTACTGTCTTCTGATCCTGTCTGTAACCTGTAAATCCACAGATCCCGCACATTTCTTCCTCCGTATCCATTTGATGTAGTTTAGACACTGCAACGACTTTTGTTACAGTCCAAAATTTTTTTCCGATATTTTATCATAAAAATATCTGTTTGTTGTAAAATAAAAATGTCTTTCTTATCAAATAATTATATTTCCAAATAGCTTTTATATCTCATATAACATTTTACAAGAAAAGAAACGTTTTCCAGTCTCTTATTTGCTTCCGGAAAACGTTTCTTTTCATTTACTCTTCATAAAGATTTCCGTTCTCATCGGTCCAGGTTCCGTCACCATTATCTGTGTATCCTACACCTTCTGAATCACAGTAATAATAATCTCCGTTTGTAGTCTCTTTTACATTAACGGTGCCGCTGCTGCCCTTGAGTTCATGCTTTTCCAGCTGTGTTCCGAAATTATAGTCTTCGTCATTCCAGGTACGATATGAATTTCCATTGGCATCTGCCCAGTTTCCATCTCCCTGATAACTGTATCGGCTCCCATAAGCATCAGAATAGGTCCCATCTCCGTTATCGTAAAGAACTCTGGATTCTTCATCTCCTCCACCCGGTGCTACAATTGATGCTACACCGGAAGCAGTAGTGAATCCACTGGTATATGGTACGCCTGCTGGCAGATTCTCATAAGATGAAACAGACTCGTTGTTGTCAGAGGTAATTCCATCATCGGTCGTTTCACTTACCTGTCCGCTGTTTTCCATGGCAGGTTCATCGTTTGTTTCCGCATCTGCTTTTTCCTCTTCGTCTACAGAATCCTCTGTATCTGCATTCTCTGTCACTCCTCCTTCGTCCTGTGTTTCAGCAGCTTTCTGCATAGTTACCATTTCAGAAAACGGTGCATAATCCGGTACATTATTTTTCTCTGGATCTGCATTTTTTTCAATACCAGACTTCTCCGTCTCTACTGAAACTGTATCTGTCCCGGCAGAGACATTAAATACCAGATTACCGCCTGCAAGCAGCAGCGTCACAAGAATTCCCGGAAGAATCCCTCTGCGGAGTTTCCGAATGTTCACCATATACAGAATCCGATCTTTAAACACCATTTCGCTGTCATTAAGACTTGCTGTCACATATGGAATCTGATTTTCCATGGCCACTGTCCTGAGAAGCAGCTGTCGATATAATTTATGTTCCTTTTTATTAACTCTGCGAACAACTGCTGTATCACACAGATTCTCAATATCCTTATCCGCTTCTTTCAGCATGATAAGAAGAAAGGGGTTGAACCAGTATATTGATGCACAGATTCGAAGGAGCATCTTATACCAGAGATCCCGATGGCAATAATGTGTGAGTTCATGGTAAAAAATAAGTTTTCTTTCTTCTGCTGAATACCCGGTTGCTGGTAGATACAATTTTGTATGTAAAAGTCCTGCAAGAAGCGGTGTGGTAAGACCTGCGTTTTGCCTGAGCTCCGGTATTCTGCGTACGTGCTTCTTTTGACACGCTGCACGGTACATCTGAATACTCACCGTATCACTTACCTGCAGACTCATCCGTTCCAGATTCCTTATAGAAAAATAATATGCCAGCAATTCTCCTGTCAGTTTAAGTACCGCTACGCTCGGCCAGACAACAACAAAAATCACAGCCACAATTCCCAGCCATTTATCTGATTCGTACCTGACAGTTCTCTTTTGTTCCGGAATTTCTGTCAGATTTTTCATGTCATTGCTCGCAGATGATACGGTTTCTGTTATCTTCTGACTTTCCTCTGGTCTGACTGCGTAATCCGTTATCTTCGGGTTTTGCGTATTCTGTTGACTGCTTCTAAGTACTTTGAAATCCACCAGTGCCAGATTCTCCGGAAGGCGCACCGGAACACAAAGGCTTATCGTAATCAACAGCCAGATAAAGTACTTCCATCTCGCTGATACACGTCCTTTAAACAGAGTCGCAAGCACTTTTACCAGTAAAATTACTATTGCTGCAATAATGTTCAGTTTCAGAATGTGCAGAATGAAAACCTCCATAATTAGCTATTCCTCCCTGTCCTCCAGGTTCTTAAGAAATTCACTGAGATCCTGGACTTCTTCTGAGCTGATCTTCTTTCCATGATAAAGTGAAGTTACAAACTTTTTTAGTGAATTCCCATAAAGTTTCTCAAGAACACTCTGGCTTTCATGTGCCTGATAATCTGACTGCGAAACCATGGGTGTATACAGATTCATTTTTCCCTGTTTCGTCACTTCCACGAAATTTTTGTTCTCCAATCTGGTCAGCAATGACAAAATTGTTGTTGATGCAAGCTTTTTCTTCATATTGATCACTTTCTCAATCTCCGGTCTGGTCATCGGCGGAGTATTATTCCAAAGAACGAGCATAATATCCAGCTCTGAGTCCGGAAGTCTCTGGTAAGTTTTTTTCACTTTTTCATACCTCCCCTGTTACATATTTTCTACAAATGTAGGAATGATTCTATTTTACCACGGTTCACGGAAATGGCAAGGGCTTTTGCACAATTTGCAAATGCCCTTGCCATTCCTGCAGCTACTGACCACTATCAGTCTATTTCTGTATAGCTGCTGCCATTTTCATCACTCCATGTCCCGTCTCCGTTGTCCGTAAATCCTGTACCATTTTCGTCCTGGAAATAATAATCACCATTTGTAGTTTCCGTAACCGTCACAGTATTACCGTTTGCATCCTGAAGGTCATGCTGTTCCAACGTATGTCCCAGATGATGAGTGTCATCATTCAGAGCTGAGTAGGTATTTCCATTTTCATCGGTATAAGTTTCATTCCCATTATCAGTATATTTCATTCCATCATCTCCACGGTATTCGCAAGAATAATCTTTGTGAAGAATGTAATTGATCTCAATTGTATTTCCATCACTGTCAACTAATGTCAGTGGTGAGGTGGAAATAATATCTGAACCATCACTGTTATCTGCGGAAGCATTCACTTCTGTATCGGAAGAATCTGAATCTCCCTTGCCTCCCGGATTGGAAGTATCGGTATCCACCTGATCAGAATTCTCTGTTGAATCTTCATCTGCCTGTCTGGTAAGGGAGGGATTTCCTGGATAGGAAATATATTCTACGAATTTTCTGACATCACCGATATCATCTGCATCTTTTGCATATCCCACCGTCATATATAAACTGTTCCCCTCTGAATAAACTGTCTGATAGCAGGCTTCATACGTATCATTGCATTTTGCAATTGCTATATTGACATCATCAAGTGAATATTTGTAAATGTTTACATAATCACTTCCATTCGTGTAGCTGGCATAAGTACCTTCCGTATCTGCCTTTTCCCAGTCGGAATCTGCTGGCGGCTGTGTATAAAAGTCATTATTTTCTGCTGCCAGAACCGTTCCTGCTGAAAAAGTTCCCAATACCGCCGTAGTGATAAGTGTCATTAACTTTACTGTTCCTGTCTTCATAGTGCATTCTCCCTGTTTATTATTTTCTACTTTTGTAGAAGTTGTTTATATTCTACATCTGTAGAATATAAATGTCAACCATATTTTGAAGTAACTGGTTCTTGACACATAATATTCCTTGCATTATAATACGTTTAACAATTAAGTTAAATGTTAAATGAAGGGATGTGATGAATTATTGGGTATACAGGATACATTAAAAGCACTGGCTGATCCAACACGACGTGAGATTTTGAACTTATTGAAGAATGGGCGGCTTTCAGCTGGAGAAATATGCGAACATTTTTCAGTGACGGGAGCATCCATATCAAGACATCTGGCAATATTGAAGGAAGCTGATTTGATCCGAAACCAAAGAGAAGGAAAGTT
>NZ_JADNDC010000046.1:0-30849 GCF_015551645.1 Ruminococcus sp. D54t1_190329_F1 | reverse complement strand
GTCGGAAAGCCGTGTGAGGGAGAACCTCATGCACGGTTTGATGAGGGGCGGATGAAAATTTCATCCGCCTACTCTACCAAAGGAGGCACGACATGAACCAGATGGAAATTTTCAAAAACCCGGAGTTTGGCAGTATCCGTGTCATTGAGGAAAACGGCAAATACTTGTTCAGCGGAACGGATGTGGCCGCTGCGCTGGGGTACAGCAATCCCCGCGATGCAATTATCCGCCATTGTAGGTATGTCGTGAAACACGACGCACCTCACCCACAAAGCCCTGACCGCAAAATCAGTATGACTTTTATCCCAGAAGGCGATTTGTACCGCCTGATTGTTCATAGCAAATTGCCATCGGCAGAGCAGTTTGAACGGTGGGTATTCGATGAGGTCCTGCCTACCATTCGCAAGCACGGAGCCTATCTCACAAAAGAGAAGCTGTGGGAGGTAGCCACTTCCCCGGAAGCTCTGATGAAGCTCTGCTCAGACCTGTTGGCTGAGCGTGAAGCAAATATTTCTCTGCGTAAGGAAAATGCACAGCTGGAGGGCAAAGCCGCTTTCTATGACCTGTTCATCGACTTAAAGCACAGCACCAATCTCAGGACTACCGCCAAAGAGTTGGATGTCCCGGAGCGCCGGTTTGTCCGGTTTCTGATAGAACGGCGGTTTGTGTACCGCACGGCATCCGGCAATGTTCTGCCTTATGCCAATGTGAAAAATGCAGGACTGTTTTGCGTCAAAGACTACTGCAACCACGGTCATACCGGGTCCTACACGCTGGTCACGCCCCAGGGCAAGCTCTACTTTGCCCAGCTGCGGGAGATGATCTTGCTGGTCTCATAAGAACAGAAAGGAAGTGGGTTTTATGCAGGAAGGCAAAACAATCGGTCAGCTGATGGAGGAAATGCGCCAGAAAGCCGGGGCGCAGAACTACCACGGCCATGACTACATGGATCTCCAGCGATTTGCGGAGAACACGCGGCACATGATTATTTTTGATGTGCTGACCCATGACTCCCCGGTGGGCTGGAAAGGAGAACGCACCCGCCTGTTTTTGTCAGATATAGGCTATGAAAAAGCTCTGGACAGTCAGGCAAAGGGGCAGATCAAGATTCTCAGCCATGCAAAGGTCAGAAATGGAGATTTGTTTTATGACCACAAAGAACAGATACGATAGGAGGAATCCGATATGAATGAGGAAAAGAAAGTACCCTTCAAGTGGGAATACGGGGAAGAAACCATATCGCTGCAACTTGGAATGTATGCGAATAATCAGCGGCTCTATATCGGCATGATTACCCATACAGAAGATGGAGCAGAGCCGTTTGCAGATATGACGGTGAACCTTCCAGGGTATTCCCTGGACCCTGGAGAGGCGTTTATTTCCGGTGACATCAGCAAGGACCTGCTGAGATTCATCAAAGAGAACAAATTGGGGAAGGTGCTTCCCTATCAGGTGCAGTCCGGTTATGGAAAATATTCTGCTGTTGCCTTTGATCTGGAAAAGTTGAAGGCATTTGACCCTAAAGGCGTGGCAGAGTTTCGGAAAGAGTGGAATCTGCCGGACAAGAAGCCGGTAAAGAAAAAGAACCGCGGGATGGAGCGATGAAGAAATATTTTCTCCGGCGGCTGGTGGTTCCTCCTTAGAAAGAAATGCACCACCCCTGCACATTTTGTGGAAAGGAGGAGATGAAAATGCAGGAAGAAGTGGAAAACAGGACTTTAACGCTGGTTGTCAGCGGAACAAAGTTCACCGGTCGGCTGCTCAAAGCCGCCATCAGCAAGTACATGGCCCACTGCAAGGAAAAGAAGCTGCAAAAGAAAAGAAGCCGTGACGCTCCTGTGACACCCCACGGCAAACAGACCGTCAAGCAGCTCATTGGTCAGAATCAGGGGATCTCCAATATCGAGATCACAGACCCTTCCATCAAGGAATTTGAGAAGATCGCCCGGAAATATGGTGTGGATTATGCGGTGAAGAAAGACCGCAGCAGCTCCCCGCCCAAGTACCTGATCTTTTTCAAAGGCCGTGACGCCGATGCGCTGACCGCTGCATTTACCGAGTACACCAGCAAAAAGGTCAAGAAGGCCGAGAAAACGGAACGCCCGTCTGTGCTGGCAAAACTCAGTCAGTTCAAAGAGATGGTCAAAAATGCCGTGGTGGACCGCACCAAGCGAAAGGAGCTGGAACGATGAAAAAGCAGTTTGACATCAAAAAGCTCGTTTTGCTGAACCTGCCCTATCTCCTGATGGGGCTGTTTGCTACCAACTTCGGGGAGGCATGGCGACTGGCTCAGGGGGCAAATGCTTCAGAGAAATTCCTTTCCCTGTTTGCTGTCCTGCCTGGGGCACTGCAAAGTTTCTGGCCCAGCCTGCACCCGTTGGATCTGCTGGTGGGGCTGTGCTGCGGTGCCGGCCTGCGTCTGGCGGTGTATCTCAAGAGCAAGAACGCCAAGAAATACCGTCACGGCATGGAGTATGGTTCTGCCCGTTGGGGAACCCGTGAGGATATTGCTCCCTATATCGACCCGGTATTCCAGAACAATGTCATTCTCACAAAAACCGAAAGCCTGACCATGAACAGCCGACCAAAAGACCCAAAGACCGCCAGAAACAAAAATGTGCTTGTGATCGGCGGCTCCGGTTCCGGTAAAACCAGATTCTGGCTCAAACCGAATTTGATGCAGATGCACAGTTCTTATGTAGTCACAGACCCCAAGGGAACCATTTTGGTGGAGTGCGGAAAAATGCTCCAAAGGGGCGCACCCAAGCTGGGGAAGGACGGAAAGTCCATGAAGGATAAGCACGGCAAGGTCATTTATGAGCCGTACCGAATCAAGGTCCTAAATACCATCAACTTCAAGAAGTCCATGCACTATAACCCTTTCGCCTATATCCATAGCGAAAAGGACATCTTGAAGCTGGTAACAACGCTGATTGCCAATACCAAAGGCGAAGGCAAGGCCGGAGACGATTTCTGGGTCAAGGCGGAAACATTGCTGTATTGCGCGTTGATTGGATATATCCACTATGAAGCTCCGGTGGAGGAGCAAAACTTCTCCACCCTCATCGAGTTCATCAACGCCATGGAAGTCCGGGAGGATGACGAGGAGTTCAAAAATCCCGTAGACCTGATGTTTGATGCACTGGAATCGGAAAAGCCAAACCACTTCGCAGTGCGGCAGTATAAGAAATATAAGCTGGCAGCCGGTGATATATGCTCTAAGTGACTTCTTAATCATGATTTTGTCATGGTTAGTGAAGCAATCACTTAGAGTATTTTTGTTTCAGGAGGTACAGCTATGAGAAACGAAAAAATCACCCCACTGTACGAGCGCCTGAGCCGGGACGATGAGTTACAGGGCGAGAGTAATTCCATATCCAACCAAAAGCAGATGTTAGAGGATTTTGCCCGCCGGAACGGGCTGCCCAACCCTACGCACTTTACTGATGATGGTATCTCAGGCACCCGTTTTGACCGCCCCGGATTTTTGGCGATGATGGAGGAAGTGGAGGCAGGGCGTGTAGAGGCAATCGTCATCAAGGACATGAGCCGGTTGGGGCGCGACTATCTAAAGGTCGGTCAAGTTATGGAAGTTTTGCGGCAGCGAGGCGTTCGTCTGATTGCCATCAACGACGGTGTAGACAGTCTGAAAGGTGATGACGATTTTACCCCGTTCCGCAACATCATGAATGAATTTTACGCCCGTGATACCAGCCGGAAAATCCGCTCTGTGTTTAAGTCAAAAGGCATGAGTGGTAAGCACCTGACAGGCACCGTGATTTACGGCTACTTATGGGACGAAAAACGGGAGCATTGGCTGGTAGATGAAGAAGCCGCCGAAGTGGTACGCCGTATCTTTTCCCTCACGCTGGAGGGATATGGGCCTTATCAGATTGCTTGCAAACTATCCGCAGACCGGATTGAAATTCCTGTCGTACACCTTGCCCGCTTCAACGAGGGTGTGAACCGCTCAAAGCCGGTCAAAGACCCCTATGGATGGGGATCATCTACCATCGTGAACATTTTGAAAAAGCGAGAGTATTTAGGGCACACCATCAATTTCAAGACCCGCAAGCACTTTAAGGACAAGAAAAGCCACTATGTTTCTGAGGACGAATGGACGATCTTTGAGAATACCCATGAAGCCATTATCGACCAGCAGACCTTTGATTTGGTACAGAAAATCCGCAGCAATGTACGGCGTTATCCAAACGGCTGGGGCGAAGCGGCTCCCCTCACAGGCTTGCTCTATTGTGCCGATTGTGGCGGCAAGATGTATGTCCACCGCACCAACAATGGAAAGCGGATTTCTCAATATACCTGTTCCAATTATACCAAAATTCCGTGTGGGACACTATGTCCCACTCAACACCGTATCAATGAGAGTGCTGTTCTGACATTGGTTTCCGACACGCTCCGGGCTATCGCTGAATATTCCAGAAATGACCGGACGGAATTTATTCACACCGTTCAGGAGACGCAGGTTGCTCAACAGAGTGCCGATATATCGAAAAAGCGCAGGCGTCTGGCCGCTGCTCAAAAGAGAGCCGGAGAACTGGAAAAACTGATTTGCAAAATCTATGAGGACAACGCCCTCGGCAAGTTACCGGACGCACGATATAGGGCGCTTGATGCACAGTATGCCAAAGAGCAGGACACACTTGAGATTGAAATTATGGAGCTGGAAAAGGCTGTTACCGGCTACGAACAGAGCCAGAAATCAGCGGAGAAATTTATAGCCCTGATTGATAAATACGAGAATTTTGACGCGCTGACAAACACCATGCTCAATGAGTTTGTAGAGAAAATCCTTGTCCACGAACGCGCCCGAAAAGGCAGCCAGGACACCACGCAGGAAATTGAAATCTACTTCAATTTTTTAGGGCGCTATATCCCACCATCCTTACAGCCGGTTCCTTTAACCTCGGAGGAACAGGAAGAACTGCAGAAAAAAGAAGAACGCAAGGACAGGCTTCATCAGAATTATTTGAAGCGGAAAGCCAGCGGCGCACAGAAACAGTATGAGGACAAAATCAAGGCGAAGAAAAAAGCGGAAATGGACGCTAAGAAAGCCCTGATCCGGGCTGAGGATATGAAAAAAGGTGTTTTTTCTACTATCGGGCAGCTACCAAAAGAAGAACCGCGCAAAGGCAGCATAGCAGCCAGCGCAGCAGTCTAATCATCACGGAGCAAAGGAGCATGAATATGAGTAAGTTGACTTACATTCGTTGTGGAGATTATGATATACCCAACCTAAAACTTTCTGAACAGCCGGAAACTTCTATCGGCAAGTACGGCAGGATGCGAAAGTCCTACCTGAAGGAACACCGTCCTATTCTCTACAACCAACTGCTGATGAGCGAGAAGCTGTATCCACACCTGTTAGAGATTGACCGGACAGCGCAGGAGCGCGTGGACACCATGTTGCCTTACATGATGGAGACTGCGGGTGTCACTGAGGAACTGAAAGCCTGTGATCCTATGCGTTGGGTGGGGCTGATGAACACATTAACGGCACAGATTGAGGAAATTTTAATCAGGGAACTGATTTGCAGCTGAATGGGAGGTGCGGGAAATGCTGACCTTTGAAAAGGTTTTGAAAGTATTTCAGTCATATCTGGATGATGATCCTCTGTATGAGGTGGTTCAGACCAGCCACGGCTATACATTGATGGCATGGGAACCCCACCGGAATGACTGGTACAGCGCCCAAATACAGAAAACCCCGGAGGATTTACGGAACGCTTTGTTGGGTACATACGCCAACTTTCTGGAAGATAAGATTACCGGAAATGACCGCGATCTGACTGTGACAGAAACCGGAGAAATCCAGCAGAGGTGCCGGGAACTTTGGGAAAAGTGCCGGGAAACTTGATATAGAAACGCCAGAAGGAGGCCGCGATTATGCGTCCTCCTTCTGCTTCGCAGTCTGTTCCATTTTGAGCGCCCCGTCTATGGCACCTTCGATAATCGGCAGGTATTCTTCAGGGCAAAGCTTCAGCTTGTGGCTGACTCGTTGCCGCTGTTCGCTTTCTTCCCGCATGATCTCCGGGTTAAAATACCGTTCCACGGGAAGTCCGCAGACCTTAATCAACTGGATCATCACAGGCAGGCTCGGAATCGCACCTTGATTCTCAATGTTGGCAAGATACCGCCATTCAATCCCAACCATTTCTGCCAATGTTTTTCGTGCCAGACGCTTTGCCTCTCGTGCGGCTTTGACATCTGCGCCGAAGGTTTCAAAACCGGGACAATCTTCAACTTTCGCCATATAACATCACCCAGTTACATTGTATAATTCATACTTTGCCTGCGGAATGTTTCTATATGTAGGTTGGTTGAAGTTTATAATTCACATTCCGTTTCTTGCATTGTTCGAGAAAGAGAACTATAATGTACTCTGTGGAGGTGCGAAATGGACTATATGACATTGAAAGAGGCCGCCGAGAAATGGGGCGTGACACCTCGTAGGGTAAATTATTATTGTGCCGGTGGGCGTATCCCCGGTGCTGTGAAGATGGCCGGTGTCTGGCTGATACCAAAAGAGACAGAAAAACCGTGTGACAGGAGAACAAGAGATGGAAAACAGCTTTAGTATTTTAATTATTGAAGATGACGTACTGCTAAACGATATGACTAAGCGGCTTTTAACCCAACATGGATATTGCGTAACTTCTGCCTATTCTGGAAGTGAGGCACTTCTATTGATTGAAAAAAGCAGCTTTGACTTGATTTTACTTGATCTGATGCTTCCCGGCATACCGGGCGAGATAGTATTGGACAAGATAAAGAGCATGATGGATATTCCGATTATCGGTGTGTCCGCTAAAACGGATATAGACAGCAAAGTGAACCTCATACGAAACGGTGCAGATGATTACATCACAAAGCCATTCGACAATCAAGAGCTGCTGGTGCGGATTGAAGCAGTGCTCCGGCGCTTTCAGAAGTCTACCACCCCCAACAATAGCAAAATACTTCGCTTTAAGGACTTGTCCCTTGATACAGAAGCTATGGAGGCTAAAATCAGGAATACCCCCATTACTTTGACACGGTATGAATACCTGATTTTGCAACTTCTGATGTCCTCGCCCTCAAAGGTATTCACAAAGAACAATATTTTTGAAAGCGTGTGGAATGAAAATTTTATCGGGGACGATAATGCAATCAATGTCCACATTGGAAATCTCCGCAAGAAGTTTGCCAAGGTCAATCCAGAGGAAAAGTATATTCAGACGGTTTGGGGCCTCGGTTTCAAAATGCAGGGCTAATCCTTAGAGAAATCTTATGAAGTTTGCACACCAGTCTGCTACAATAAGACAGCATGGAAAGGGGATGATTATTTTGGAGACTGCTTTGGAAACAGCCGGGTTGACCTATGTTTTCCCGGATGGAAACGGAATTAAAAATATCGCGTTTCAGGTAAAACGCGGAGAAATCTATGCACTGTATGGCGGCCATCACGCCGGGAAATCTGTACTGTTGCAAACCATTATAGGTACACTTAGACCTCAAGCTGGTACGCTCAAATTATTTGGCAATATAGACTATCAGAAGGAGCGCCGCCGGATTGGGTTTGTACCACAAAAGCCTGTGACAATCGGCTCTCTGTCACCTGCTGATATGCTGCGTTATTTTTCTTCCGTTTTTGGAACCACAGAAATCCATATTTTAGATATACTGCATTTGAACCTGAAAGAGAAAAAGGCGGTACGGCGATTGCCATTATCGACCCAGCGTTTAGTGAATTTGGCTGTTGCCCTTTTGGGAAATCCAGATATGATAATTTTGGACGATCCTTTTTCCGGGCTAGATAAGGGAGAATGTGAACACCTGCTTTCTGTTCTGAACTATCTGCATGAAATCAACCATACCACACTTTTAATCTCTGGACAGGATTATACGCTGCTTTCCCGGCTTGCATCCAAATATGGCGTGATGGCAGATGGCAAGCTGCTTTGTGAGCTTACGGCTAGGGAATTGAAAGAGAGCTGCCAGCGGTGCATAAAGATAAGAACTCCACAATTAGAACGGGCTATTACGATTTTAAGCCAGCAGTTCCCGGATTTTGAAGTGTTGGGTCATGACCTGATTAGAATTTTTCATTGTAATGAGCAATCCGGGGAAATCAATACGCTGCTGGTTCATTCCGGGATAGAGGTATCAGAAATCTGGCTTGCCGGTATGGAGCCGACCGACTATCTTTTGAAAATGACAGGAGGTGCAAAGAGTGATTCAGACGATGCAAAGTGAGTTGTTCCGTATCCGCAAAAGCCGCCTGTTTTGGGCCTGCCTCGTATTGGCTGCGTTTTTTGTCTTTGCGCTTGCCCTGACCTTTTATCACAATTCGGTAAATGGTATGCTTCCGGTTATATCACTGGTTTCGTTCACGGAGTTTCTGTTTTCAGATTACAGTCTGATTTTTCCATTGACGCTCTTTTTGTGCCTGTACTTTACAGAAGATTTTCATACCGGCACATACAGTATCACACTTTCTAAAGGTACAAGCAGAGTACACCTATTCTTTGGAAAACTGCTGGCCTCATGGGGTGGCGTTTTATTTTTTCTGTTTGTATGCTTTGGTGTTGCGTATTTGTCAATTCTGATGATGGGAGCATCCCGGTATGACATAGAGTATTCGTTTTCTGCAATCGGAGTCTTTCTTTTGTTTCAATGCCTGTGCTTTTTAGGTTACACTGCATTTCTCAATTTGTTAAGTTACCTGCTCCGGCATCGGATCATTGTTACGATTACCGCATTTTTTATGCTGGGGGTTTTGTATTTATATCTCACAAAGATAAGTACAGCACTGGATATGGATTATTCGCTCTACAAGTATTGGGTTGTAGGGCTATCTCATAGCTTGCAGATCAATACCTTTGGGGAGGATTTAATACCCATTTGTTTGACACTGGTAGTATATCTGTTTTTACCAACAGCCATTTCGCTCTCCCTGTTTCTAAGGTTGGACTTGCGCGATTTGGAAAGGCGGTGATGGCTACATGATGGTGTTATGTATCTTGCTTGCAATGCTTTCCCTGTTTTTGTCCCTGAAACTGATTTATCAGCGAAAGTTGGTTCAGAAAGTAAAAAAACAGATTGACTTTCTGATTGACCGTGATACGCAAACCGAAATTATGCTGGAAAAAACGGATGGGACAATACTGGATTTGGCTGCAAGTATCAATCATCTTCTGAAAAAATATCGTAGCATGGGGCAGGAAATTGAACGGAGCGATACACTGTTCCGAGATACCATTACCAGTCTTTCCCACGACTTGCGAACGCCGCTGGCAACAGCAAATGGCTATATCCAGCTCTTACAGGAACAGGATTTAACAGGGGAGCAAAAAGAATATGCGACGATTGCGGGAGAAAGAATTTCCGCTGTAAAGCTGCTTCTCGACCAACTGTTTGAATTTGCAAGGATTGAGGCCGACGAACTGAAATTGAATTGCAGAAATACGGATATACACAGTGTACTTCGGGATGTTGTCGCCTCATACTACGGCGATTTTGAACAGAAAAAATGTGTCCCCTATATCGTTATCCCAAATCCACCAGCTATCATTTGGGGCGATCCAGATGCCTTGACCCGGATTTTCTCAAATGTGGTTTATAATGCACTTGTTCACGGGGAGGGAAATTATCAAATCACCGCAGCGATAGAAGAAGCTCAAACGGTCATAACCATTAAAAATGCGTCGAGCAGTATTCAGCAAGAAGATATTCCTCATTTGTTTGACCGTTTTTACACCACCGACCAGTCACGAACAAAAAAGACAACCGGGCTGGGATTGGCAATCGCTCAAAGACTTGTGACCCGCATGGGCGGGCAAATTGTCGCTTCCTTGCAAAACGGTCTCTTTGCAATTCAAGTCGTGTTTCCCATTGTCAATTCCTAAAGGGCTGCTTCGGCGGCTCTTTTTTCATCCTTAGACTTTCCTTAGACTTTTCTCAAACAAATCCTAAACCTCTTTGGTAAAGTATGAGCCATAGGAGGTATAAACAAATGGTTAAAGTAGCTTTAGTGGTTTCTATCATCGCTTTGGCGGTGTGCCTGCTCACGGCCTTGCATGGCGTATTGAGCGATGGACTAAAAGGACTAAAACAGAGATCAAAACCCATTGGTATTTCATTTTTGATTTATGCTGTGGCCTTTTTGCTTTTCATCTTTTTTCAATAACGGAGGTATTTCATGCTGCAAATCAAAAATGTAAATCTGAATATTGGAAATACTGCCTTGCTGTCCAATATCAACCTGTCCTTAGAGCAAGGAAAAATCTACGGTATTCTGGGACCAAATGGAGCTGGTAAAACAACTTTGTTTAAGTCCATGCTGGGGCTGACTGCCTTTTCAGGAGAAATCCTCTCGGATGGACAGCCCGTTTCCAGCAGATGTTTTGGAAGTTTGATTGAATACCCGGCTTTTTACCCCCGGCTCACCGTAGAGGAAAATTTGAAGCTCCACGCGCAGTATTTGGGTCTGAAACGGCCAAACATTGAAGTGGCGCTCGAACAAGTAAACTTGCTGGATGCCCGGAAAAAGCTGTTTTCTCAACTTTCTTTGGGGATGCGCCAACGCCTGGGAATTGCCCGCGCCTTTTTAGGCGATGTTCAATATTTGCTGCTGGACGAACCTACCAATGGCCTTGATCCGATGGGTATAAAGGAAATCCGACTGCTGCTGAAGGAACGCCTGAAATCTCCCCAACACTGTATTTTGGTATCAAGTCATAATCTGACGGAAATTGCCGCTGTTACGGATATTCTCATTTTCATTCGGGGAGGCAAAATCATCAAGATCGTAAAAAACGGCTATAATGAAAAGGAACTGGAAGCACTGTATGAGGATATTATGACTTCCGGCCAGAGGGGGGAAGCATAATGGGAATGTTGATTAAAAACGAGTTTTACAAGTTGAAGCGGGAATGGTTTATGGTATTTCTTCTGCTGTTGTCACTTCTTCCCATTCTTACCGGCGGAGCAGGAGCAGTTTTCAACAACAGCGCAAAATCACTTGCTGACCTGTTTTTCTTTATGAATAACCAGTTCTCCATGTTCTTCCCAATGGTCATCTTCATTTTGATTGGTTCGCTGTTTTATCAGGAATACAAGAACAAAACTTACATCAACTGGATTACCTATGATTTTTCAAAGAAGAAACTCTTTCTATCGAAAGTTGCTGTTAGCATCGTTATCGGCATAGGCTTTGCAGTCATCTTATTTATTGCTTTTGGTCTGCTTGTAGCGGTACTCAATGGAACTGATAGGTTGATCGGAGGAGGTATTTCCCTGTTCCTCAATTTGGCAATCGGGTTTGGAATTGAAGCTTGTGTTGTCGTTTTGATAACTACTTGTTTGGGGGCAATAGTTATCAATCTGAGCCGCAATATTATTGTGACAAGCGTAGTAGGGGTTATATATGGCTTTGCATCCTGCCTGTTCATCGGTTCAGAAAGCGGCTTTGTCATTCCGGGTAGCTTTGCATATCGTGTGTCTATGTTTTTTTCGGATAAATCCACTTATTATGATTCCCCTGTGCTGGCCACCATTGGCGGATGTATCAGTTTTGTACTTTGCTTTATTGTGATGTTTTTGGTTGGATTGATTGTCTTTTCTCACAAGAAAAAAATAGAAAATTAAATTCTGCCGCACGACGGCAAAAGAAAAAAAGCCGTCGTACAGCAGACACATTTCCACGCGCCTATGAAGCGGCGACTTTGAGAAGATCAGAGCCGCCGTTTCTTTTCGTCTATCCCAATCTAACGACGACCTAACACCGTGTAAATCCACGGCGGCATATAGGAGGATTGCCGCCGTGTCTATTTTTGTCTTTTTTCACAGTACCCATGACCTGCACCAGCTAAAAAAAGCCTGTTTCCAGCAGCGGGGCAATGCGGTCAGAAGTATGTACTATACCATGTAAGCGAACAGCAAAATATATTCCATGACGCTCGTATGGCTTTATGCCGTCCGGGCGCTTTTTTGTCCCTATGGAGCCGAAACATCGGGTCAGCATGGCCCGAACTTTATCCCCGATGTCGCTCCCCGCCGCCCCATTCAGATTTACCAAAAAAATCTGAATGGAGGAAAGGCAGATGGAAGTTACCATCAATTATAACGGACAAGCTGTGGCTGTGGAGGTCACGCTGGAAGTCTATGAATTTCTTGACCGGGCCGATCACAAAACGGAGAACCTGTTCCATGAACAGCGGCGGCATTGGGATGGCCGGGAGTTTGACGAGTACATCATTACCACCGAGGGTGTAGGAGCCTACGGCGAAACGCCGGAAGAATATCTTTGCCGCATGGAAACGCTGCATGAGCTGATGGCGGTTCTGGACACCTGTACCGAGGCCCAGCGCCGCCGGTTCCTGCTCTATGCGCTTGACGGACTGAGCCTTGCAGAGATCGGTGTGCTGTGCAGCTGCTCCAAAGTGGCTGTGTATCAAAGTGTGGAGGCGGTCAGAAAAAAATTTATAAATTTCTTTGAAAACAGGCTTAACGAATGACCTGTTTTCTGGCTACCAAGTGAAAGGGATCATTTCCCTTATCTCAGCGAGGGGCGGACAGCGGACGAGCTGCCCGCCTCTCCGATTTTCAGGAGGTAAGCCTATGAAAACAATCAATCTGCGGTGGATGTATCCCCACTACCGGCATGACGAGTTTGTGGATGTTACAGACGAGGTATGGGCAGCGATGTATCAGGCCCAGCGGGAGATGGAGAACTATGAGCGCCGGAAAGTCTACCACCGCGCCTACTACTCTCTGGACGCATACAGCTGGCTGGAAAATTACGCACTGGAACACAGCAGATCGCCGGAAGATATTTTGCTGGAACGAGAAGAAATGACCACCCGCCTGCACCTGATTGCAGCTCTGCCTGCGGCTCTGGCTCATGCCACTCCGACACAGGCCCGCCGTGTTCACGCCTACTACATTGCCGGTATCAAGCAGCCGGAAATATCCCGGAGAGAGGGCGTCCACAGCAGCAAGGTCAGCGTTTCCATCCGCCGGGGTCTGCGGAATATGCGCCGTTGCTATGATGGCCTTTTCCAAACAGAGTGAGGGCGTGCCTATGCAGACCATCAATCTCAAACAATATTATCCATTTTGCAAAGAGGACATTTTTGTGGAGGTGTCCGATGAGATCGTCGAAGCGTTTCTTCTGGATAAGAGAGCCGAGGCCGCCAGAGAACGCAAGATGTTCCGCTATAAGGCGTTTTACTCCCTCGATTGTAACGACGGAATCGAAAATGCCGCAATCGGCTGGGCGCAGCCATCGCCGGAGGATCATCTGATAGAAAAAGAAGAATTAGCCGAATATGAAGAACTGATACGGCGATTGTATGAAGCCATTTCTTCCCTGTCCCCCATACAGGCTCGCCGTGTCCACGCCCGCTATATATTGGGTATGAAAGTGAAAGACATTGCCGCAATGGAGGGTATCACACCATCACAGGCGGGAAAATCCATCCACGCTGCACTGCGGGGGCTACGCCGGTACTTTGCGCGTCAGAAATGGACGGTCAATCTATGAGCGTTTCCAAAGAAAAGAGGTGCATGACATGAACGAAAAAATTACAGCCCACCCCTCAAAAGAAGAACGGGAGAAAGTCCTGAAGGAGAGCTGGCAGCTTGAAAACCGCAAGAAGATTTTAGAGAACAAGCAGCGGAATGAAGAACGCAGGGTTCGCACCCGCCGCTTGATTGAGCGCGGAGCCATTTTAGAGGGGATTTTCCCGCTGGCTCCTGACCTTTCCGGCGCAGAGGTCAAAGCATTTCTGATTGCCCTGTCCCATCTTCCGGGGGCTGTGGAATTGACTGCAAACCTGCCAAAATCCGGGGACACGCCATAAGTCCCTTGTTTACAAGGGCGCACTTATACACCGTTGCCGGTGCTGTGCGCCCTGCCGGGGGCATTGCGTACTTCGTCCGCGATGGGAAGCTACGCTCCCCAAACCCCTTGTGCGCTCTGCGCAGCCAAACACCCGCTTTGCGTTTGTCCGGCTCCACAGAGCCTGTTATCCCCTCACTGAAAGGAGGTGTTCCCCATAGATTTCTGTCATATCCCGGTCAGTATCATCAAGCGCAGCGCAGGCCGTTCTGCCGTTGCTGCAGCTGCTTACCGCAGCGGAACCAAGCTGACAAATGAATGGGATGGAATGACCCACGACTACACCCGGAAAGGCGGCATTGTCCATGCGGAGATCATGCTGCCTGCCCACGCCCCGCCAGAATTTGCAGACCGTTCTATCCTCTGGAACAGTGTGGAGCAAATCGAGAAAGCAAGGGACAGCCAGCTTGCCCGCGAGATCGAAGCAGCCCTGCCCCGTGAACTGTCCGGCGAACAACAGCTTGCCCTTGTGCGTGCCTATGTGAAGGACAACTTTGTAGACAAAGGAATGTGTGCCGACTTTGCTATCCATGACAAGGGAACCGGCAATCCTCATGTCCATATCATGCTGACACTCCGGCCTTTGAAAGAAAATGGACAGTGGGGCGCAAAGTGCCGCAAGGCATATGATCTGGACGAGAATGGACAGCGTATCCCGGATGGGAAAGGCGGCTGGAAAAATCATCGGGAGGATACGACTGACTGGAACGATAAAGGAAATGTGGAGATTTGGCGGGCAGCGTGGGCAGCCTACACCAACCGGGCGCTGGAATCTGCCGATAGACCGGAGCGCATTGACCACCGCAGCTACAAGCGGCAGGGCATTGATAAAATTCCCTCTGTCCATCTGGGGCCAGCTGCCAGCCAAATGGAAAAGCGCGGTATCCGCACCGACAAGGGAGAAGTAAACCGGCAGATCGCTGCTGACAACAAACTGCTGAAAGAAATCAAAGCCCGCATTACCCGCCTTTATCGCTGGTCGAAAGCGGAAGCGGAAAAACCACAAACACAGCAAAGCAGCTTGACCGCCTTGTGGGAGGCCGGGCAGCAGCTGAACACTCCCCGCACCCGTACTGGCAAAATCCGGGCTTTGCAGGAAAGCGCCACACTATTCAGCTTTTTACAGGCAAACGGCATCCAGTCTATGCAGCAGCTTCATGAAAAAATCGCTGATATGAACAGCCGTTACTATGACCTGCGGGGAAAGATCGTCAAGGCTGAGCGCCGGATTGCCATTCTTACCGAACGCGGGGAGATGTGGGAACAGTACAACCAGTACAAGTCCATCCACAAGCAGCTTGCCAAAGTAAAGCCGGAAAAGCGGGAACAGTTTGAGCAGCGCCACAGCCGGGAACTGATCCTGTATGATGCAGCAGCCCGGTATCTGAAAGAACTGAAAGACAGCGGCGAGGGGATAACCCCGAAGGCATGGCAGCGGGAGATCGACCAGCTGACCGCCGGAAAGCAGACGGACACGCTTGCCATGAAATCCATGAGGGAGGATTTGAAAGCAGTGGAACGGCTCCGCAAAACCGCCGAGCAGCTGTCCCGACAGGAAAGGGACAAGTCTCACGACCGTGGGCCGGAGCGGTAAAGGCTATCGCGTTTTGGCGTACCCTTGTCAAGTGCGTCGCGTTTCACGACATACCTTTGCATACAGAAAAACCGCCGTACAGGTTTCCCCATACGGCGGCAGACTGTTTATTTGCCGAACAAGTCACTGTGTGTGCCGGTGCGGGCCAGCGTCAGCACCAGAACATCATCCTCTATGCGATAGACAAGCAGCCAGTCCGGGAGAATATGACATTCCCGATGACCTGCCCAATCGCCGGACAGGTCATGGTCGCGGTTCTTATCCGGCAGCGGTTCGCCCATTGCCAGCAATGCTACGATCTGCTCCAGCAGCTCGATCTTCAAGCCACGCTTTATGGCTCGTTTGTAGTCTTTTTTGAAACTGGTCGTGTACTTGACGGTATATTTGGTTTCTTTCATCTTTTCAGGTCAGCAAATAACTCGTCAAGGTCATTGTAGCCCTTTACAGACGGGTCTTTTGCAATCCTTTCCGCTTCCAGCATGGCAGCAACCGTTTCTTTGTTCGGCTGTTCCAGCCTTACCTCAAAGGGAATGCCGCCTTCACGAAGCGACTGGCGCACAAAGATGTTAAACGCCGTAGTCAGGTTCATGCCAAGTTCAGTAAACAGTGCGTCCGCCTGCGCTTTCAAATCTGCGTCCATGCGGATACTGATGTTTGTGGTATTTCCAGCCATACGATCAACCCCTTTCTGCTGGCAATTATAGTATATGCCATTTGCACGAAGAAAACAATACTTTGCACGAATATTTAACAATAAATTCATTCGAGGAGGTTACACGCTTTATGAAAGAAATCATTTATGAAGAACAACAAGACTGAACCTATCCCTGTCATGGATTACCGCCAGTATCGCAGAGCGCGGAAACTGGTGCATGAGTGCTGTAACTACATCGACGGAAACTGTATCGCTCTGGACGATGGGGAGGAATGTGTCTGTGTCCAGTCTATTTCCTACTCCCTGTTGTGCAGGTGGTTTCGGGCGGCGGTATTGCCGCAGGATAAGGAACTGGAAACGGCACTGTTCCACCGGCTGAATGCTAAGAAATGCTCCGTATGCGGGGCGCTGTTTACCCCCGGTTCCAACCGAGCCAAATACTGCCCGGAATGTGCCGCACGCATGAAGCGGATCAACGCCGCAAAGCGCAAGCGGAAACAACGGGAGAAATGTCACGCTTTAGGGGCTGAAAAACCCTTGTAAATCAAGGCTTTTTTCGGGGGTGTCAAAGGCAGTCTGATAGATTTATCCTCTGCCCCCTAAAATAGCCTTAAAATGCGTACAGAATCCCAAGAGAAACCCCAAGGAGGAACCCTATGTCAGACAACCGAAAATATTATTACCTGAAACTCAAAGAAAACTATTTTGATGATGATTCCATCGTGCTGCTGGAAAGTATGCAGGACGGTGTGCTGTATTCTAACATTCTGCTCAAGCTGTATCTGAAATCGCTGAAACATGGCGGGCGGCTCCAGCTTGACGAGGACATCCCTTACACGGCGCAGATGATCGCCACCATTACCCGCCAGCAGATCGGCACTGTTGAGAGAGCCTTGCAGATCTTTTTGAAGCTGGGCCTTGTGGAAGTGCTGGACAGCGGCACATTCTACATGAGCAACATCGAACTTTTAATCGGCCAGTCCTCCACCGAGGCTGAGCGAAAGCGGGCTGCGAGGCTCCAAAACAAGGCTCTTTCTGCGCCCCGGACAAACGGCGGACATTTGTCCGACATTCGTCCACCAGAGATAGAGATAGAGTTAGAGAAAGAGATAGAGATAAAGAGAGAGATAGAGAAGGGATGCTCCGCCCGCGCCTATGGCCGTTACCAGAATGTTTTCCTGACGGACGAGGAACTGGCAGACTTGCAGGCCAGTTTTCCCACTGTATGGGGCCAGTACATCGAAAAGCTGTCCGAATACATGGCCTCTACCGGTAAGCGGTATCAGAGCCATGCCGCCACCATCCGGCGCTGGGCCGGTGAGGACGCGAAAAAGGCGGCCCCGCCCACCCGCAACCGTGATTACAGCGTAAAGGAGGATGAAACCGTATGATGGAGATTACCGCAGAAATCCGGGCGCTGATCGACAAGGCAGCCGTCGGTATGGAACTGGCCGGGGACGAGTACATAGACCCGGCAGACGGGCTCATTCACTGTAAGAAATGCGGCGGCCAGAGGCAGACCGTTGTGCCATGCTTTGGGAAATCCGGCTACTTTATGCCGCGCTGCATCTGCCAGTGCCAGCGGGAGGCTGAGGAGCAGCGCAAGGCTACTGAAGAACGGCAGCGCCGTATGGAGCGTATCAAACGCCGAAAGGCACAGGGCTTGCAAGACCGTTATCTGTACGACTACACATTTTCCAATGATAACGGGCAAAACCCATTGATGGACAAGGCTCATGCCTATGTGGAGAATTGGAAAGAGGCATATAAGAGCAATATCGGGCTTTTGCTGTTTGGAGATGTGGGAACCGGCAAGTCTTTTTTCGCCGGATGTATTGCCAACGCTCTACTTGACCAGGATGTGCCGGTGCTGATGACGAACTTCCCCACCATTCTGAACCGCCTGACTGGGATGTTCTCTGAGGACAGGTCAGAGTTTATTGCCAACTTTGACGAATATGACCTGCTTATCATTGACGATCTGGGTGTAGAGCGCAGTACAGAATATGCTATGGAGCAGATGTTTTTCGTCATCGACAGCCGCTATCGCAGCCGCAGACCCATGATTATCACAACAAACTTGAAACTGTCCGAGTTGAAAAACCCGCCCGACCTGGCCCACGCCCGTATCTATGACCGTATTCTGGAACGGTGTGCGCCGATTCTCTTTGACGGGAAGAATTTCCGGGAAGAAAATGCCGGTGCTACCCGACAGGCAGCAAAAGACATTGTAAACAGTAAGCACGACTGATTTTTTACCGGGCGGCACAGACCCGTTCGGAGAAAGGAGCGCCATGAACAGAGAACCCCGTACTATGCAGGTGGCAGACGCCGCTACTGCGTCCAGAGCGCCGGAAAACACGCCAGCGATGGTAAAGAAAATCGGTAAGACAACCTACAAGGTTCATGTCCATTTCAGCAATACCAGCACAGAAACCATGAGCGATAAAATCAAGCGTATGCTCAAAAATGAAATTCAGCAGATGTAACAGACTGATAAACGAAGCCGCCTTGTGCTAAACTGATGATGGTACGCACCAAAATTTTTGTCAAGGAGGACACGAAAATGCTTTACACAGAAAAAGAGAAGCATGAAATTGAACGAGTAAAGGAGGTCTTTGCGGAACATCTGCGGCAAAGCCCTGATTTTGAACTGCTCTGGTCGGAGAAGGTAGGCTATGTCTGGCTGGCGATTGGCGTCAATCCAGTCTATGTGGATACCGGTATCAGAATCGAATCTGCCGCCGATCTCTGTTACAGGTGTTTGGACGATGTAGCTACGGATGTTTTATATATGACGGGCAACGATCACGCGCTGGAAGCAGCCGATCCGCTGGAATTGGCCGAAATCAAGCGGCGCTGGGAGCCATATATCAACCAGTTGCCAGACTATGCGTATCTCTGCAAAGACCTGCTGAACGGAAAAATGTAATCTATCAAACGAGGTGTCAGGAGTCATACCGTGCTTCTGGCACCTTTTTTGTAGATTTTTTGTGAATTTGATTAAAAAGTCCTTGACAATTTGTCTCTGGCAAAACCGCTAAGTCGATTTTGATTTCCTGCGGTGCGCGTCTTGCCGTATTTGATATTGCGGAGCTGCGCGAGGTTACATCCTACGATGAGTTGGAACTGGATACGCTGGGAGACAGAAAAACGGCTCTGTTCCTCATTATGAGTGATACGGATGACAGTTTTAACTTTCTCATTTCCATGTGCTACACCCAGTTATTCAACCTACTTTGTGAAAAGGCCGATGATGTGTATGGTGGCAGGCTTCCGGTTCATGTGCGCTGTCTGATTGATGAGTGTGCTAATATCGGGCAGATTCCGAAGCTGGAAAAGCTGGTGGCCACCATCCGAAGTCGTGAAATCTCTGCCTGTCTGGTGTTGCAGGCACAGAGCCAGCTCAAGGCAATTTACAAAGATAATGCCGATACCATCATCGGCAATATGGATACTTCCATCTTCCTGGGTGGCAAAGAGCCAACAACGCTGAAAGAGCTGGCGGCTGTTCTGGGAAAGGAGACCATAGACACTTACAACACCGGAGAGAGCCGGGGACGGGAGACCTCCCACTCGCTCAACTATCAGAAATTGGGAAAGGAGCTGATGAGCCAGGATGAGCTGGCAGTTATGGATGGCGGCAAGTGCATCTTGCAGTTGCGCGGTGTGCGTCCGTTTCTTTCAGACAAGTATGACATTACCAGACACCCTAATTTCAAATACACAGCTGATGCGGACAAGCGAAATACCTTTGATATTGAAGCATTTTTGTCTGCCAGACTAAAACTCAAGCCTGATGAGGTCTGCGATGTATATGAAGTAGACACGGAGGGCGTGTAATACGGTTCCGCTGAGAAAGGAGTGATCGTATCTATTTGCCGCAACTGCCTCTGTTGAGGCTATTGGCGTACAAAGCGGACAATCGCAAGAAAAATAATGAAAAAGGAGGACAGCCGGAATCATGCCCCCCGGAAACCGGGCGGCAGATTGTTCCGGCTTTTGTATGCCTATGAAACATGACAAACCTATTTTTTAATCAGATTCCGGCTAACAAACTATATGGCATTTTTTGAACAGGCAATTACCGTTCTTCAGACTCTCGTTATCGCTCTGGGCGCTGGTCTTGGTATCTGGGGTGTCATCAACCTGTTGGAAGGTTACGGCAACGACAACCCTGGCGCCAATGCTCATGTGCCATAAAGTAACATACAAGAATTGATAGACAGCAACCCACTATTCCGTTATTATCTTACGCACACACTTTGTAACTTTTTCGTTAAGCCTATTGACTCTGATACTTCGGAAGAGATATAATATAGTTGCTACTTAGCTAACCTAAATAGCGAAACTAAAGAGAGGCGACGATATGAATAACAAATATGTCCAGCAATTCAAAAAAGGCTCTCTGGAAATGATACTCTTATGCCTAATCGGACGCAAGGAAACTTATGGATATGAAATTATAACCGAATTGAACAATAATGCGTCTGTTTTGGGATATGCGAAAGAGGGAACCATTTATCCCATTTTGTATCGTTTACAGGAAGCAGAACTAATCAAATGCCGGTTGGCTCCGGCTGCGGCAAATGGCGGCTCAAAAAAGTATTATTCTTTAACTGATAAAGGCAGGAATGTACTTGATGAACTAATCTTATTTTGGTCAAGCTATGAAAACTGCGTAAATGGCTTTATAGAAAGTTATCAACAAGCGAGGGTGTCCAAATGAAAGAACAATATATCAAACAGGTTGAAAAGGAACTATCTTTACCACGCAAAATGAAAAAAGAGGTTGTGCGTGACTTGAATGAAGTTTTTGCGTCTGCTATGGAGCATGGAGAAACAGAGCAGCAGATTATCCAGCGTTTGGGGACGCCAAAAGAATTTGCAGACAGCACCGCAGAACAGTTTGGTATTGATAACACCAAATCGAAAAAAAGGAACGGCATCATTTCTACTCTTGCTACGCTTGTTATCGCGGTTGCTGCCTTTTCGGTATATGCTGTTACGCAATCAGGAAAAGTGCCAGAAGGAGCAATCGGACAAGCCGACGCGACAACAAATATACAGATTGAGGGCGCGTTTGCCTTTGATATTTCGCAAATCCTTTTGGCTATTGGGTTTGCAGCAACAGCTATTGCTATTTTGTTAATTATCCGAACCATACACAAAAACAGGAGGTAACCAATGAAGAAGTATATTTCTGTATTCACAATCATGGTTATGATTTTTTTGGCTGCGTGTTCTAATCAAAATACATCATCTACACCGACAAGCAATGAGAACAATACGCAATCTAATAGTGTTACAAAATTGGACGAGGGTGTTTGGCCTGCGAATGAGTACACAGAGGGGCTTCCTGTTGCGCCTGGTACGGTTGCATGGGCTACACTTGATACAGAACATGAGAATTGCAATATCAACCTTACCGGCATTAGCGAAAACGACTATAACGAGTATATGGAGCTTTTGAACCAAGAAGGCTTTTCCGTAATTGAAAATGTATCAGAGGAAATCGAGGGAGAAAACTATGTTTCTATCGGGACGCTTTTATCAAACGACGAAAAGTGGTTAAGTATCAGCTACATACCCAATAGTCTAACTATCTACATTTCCTTTGACAATAACTGAAAGAGATAACGGAATAGCAAAGCCAGTCGAGCCAGTCAACGGTCAAGATGAACGGCGCATACGCGCCGCCGTTGACAGCCCCGCCCGCCTTTGCAGACAGGCAATCAAGGGGCGACAGCAAAAAGTGCTGCCGCCCCGCACTATTATCAGAGAGGGGGAATTTCCATGACCGAAGATGAAGCCTACAAAGTGCATATCCAGTACACCTTTAACGCCTTTTGCAAGGTTGTCATTCGTCACGCCGCCATAGATGAAATTTTGAAGATGCGCCGGAGGTGGGAACGGGAAGTTTCCCTTGACTATTTGATGAATGAGAAGTTTGTCCAGCTTGCCGAGCCGGAACAGCTTGAAGAATACCTTTTTACCGCCTGCGGCCAGACCGCCGTTCTGTACCATGCGGAACTTGCCGCTGCCCTTGCCCTTTTGCCGGAGCAGGCACAGGAAGAAATTTTCCGCTATTACTTCCTGCGCCAGCCGCAGAGAGTGATCGGCGTACATATCGGCCGGACACGCAGCACAGCGGGGCGGCATATCCAGCTTGCCTTGCAACGGCTTCGGAAGGAAATGGAGGTGAGCCGGTATGAATAAACTTCTCCCCTATGAAACAATCGTCAAGGCGCATGAGGGCGACCCGGACGCAATCGACACCATTCTTTCCCACTACGCCGGATATATCCGCTACTGTTCCAAAGTACACGGGAAAGTCAACGCCGAGGTTGAGGAATATGTGAAGCAGAAGTTAATTGCCGCACTGTTCAAGTTTCGCTTTGACCGATAGTAAACAGGAAATTAAGGAGGCAAGAGGTTTTATGAAAAATCAGCTTTCAACAGTGACGGAAGTTGTAGTTAGAAGCATCTTTTACATCATCACAAACTATGTATTTGTTAGCATGGGACTGTCGTTTCATACTCATTGGATTGCAATTCTATTTTTACTTTCAATGGTATGGGCTACTATTGACTACGGCGAGTCTGTAAACAAAATAACCGGGAAAAAGGTTATTGCTGAAATACTATGTATATGCTGCATTGCGATAAGTATAGCGATTGCATATTTTGTGGGATATATTCAAGGAGCAATCATTTCCTTTTGAAAACATAACGCAATAACTCTCCGTTTATCATACCAATATGAAATGAGTTTTCAAAACTGAATACCAGCCGCCACCGGCGCGGCCAGCGAAAGCAGTAAGTCTGAAAAAGATTTACTGCTTTTTTTGTTGCCCGGTTCCGCTTCCGGCCATTTCGCCCTGTTCAGATTGTAGTAGTAAGTGAGGGGGAAACTTTTCTGCCCCGGCGTTTGGCATTTTTGATTTTTGTCCGTAGTAAGAAGCAAAGAGAAAATAAGCCGTTCCGTTTGGCAAATTTCAAAGCGCGGTGGTGTAGGGAGTGAAAGGAAAAATTCTCTGCCCCGCCGGTTGCCAAAATCCTGCTACCCGGATTACAGAAGCGAAAGAAATTTTGAAAAATCCCCGTCCAGCGGGTAGCTGGCGGCCTTTGAAATGTATCTTTAGCGGAAAGGAAAAAAGACCGCCCATAGCGAGTCGGAAGCCCTGTCCTGTCCGTTCTATGTACGGAAAAAACCGACAGGGGCAGTCTGCGGCAGTTACAGAGCAAGATTCTACCGCAGTACCAAAATTCGCTTTTCGCTCATTTTGCCCCTGCGGGAATCTTGTTGGGGAGTGCCTTCCCCAAACCCTGCTTATGCGGCTTGCGCCGCTTAAAAATCCTTCAAAATATTTTTTCGGATTTTTCAAAAACAGTTCCGCTTCACACCCCGTTTTTCTCCTATTAGTGAGAGGACACCACGCACAGAAAGGAGGTTTTACCATGCGAAAACGATACAACACGCCGCACCGCAGCCGGATAGTCAAGACACGCATGACCGAGGAAGAATACGCCGAGTTTGCGGAAAGGCTCTCTGCCTGCAACATGAGCCAAGCCGAGTTTATCCGGCAAGCCATAACCGGGGCAGCCATACGCCCCATCATAACCGTTTCCCCCGTCAACGATGAGCTGCTTGCCGCTGTCGGGAAGTTGACTGCCGAATACGGCAGGATCGGCGGCAACTTAAACCAGATAGCCCGGACGCTGAACGAGTGGCACAGTCCCTACCCGCAGCTTGCCGGGGAGGTACGGGCGGCGGTTTCCGACCTTGCTGCCCTAAAGTTTGAAGTCTTGCAGAAAGTGGGTGACGCTGTTGGCAACATTCAAACATATCAGCTCTAAAAATGCCGACTATGGCGCAGCGGAAGCCTACCTCACATTTGAGCATGACGAGTTTACCATGAAGCCCACCCTTGATGAAAACGGGCGGCTGATACCGAGGGAGGATTACCGCATTTCTTCCCTTAACTGCGGGGACGAGGATTTCGCTGTTGCCTGTATGCGAGCCAATCTCCGCTATGAGAAAAACCAAAAACGGGAAGATGTGAAAAGCCACCACTATATCATCAGCTTTGACCCACGGGACGGGACAGACAACGGCTTGACCGTAGACCGGGCGCAGGAGCTGGGCGAGCAGTTCTGTAAAGAGCATTTCCCCGGACACCAAGCCCTTGTATGCACCCACCCGGATGGGCATAACCACAGCGGCAATATCCATGTGCATATCGTCCTCAACTCCCTGCGGATTTATGAAGTCCCGCTTCTGCCCTACATGGACAGACCCGCCGATACACGGGAGGGCTGCAAGCACCGCTGCACCAATGCCGCTATGGAATATTTCAAGAGTGAAGTCATGGAGATGTGCCACCGGGAGGGGCTTTACCAAATCGATCTTTTGAACGGCAGCAAGGAACGGATAACGGAACGGGAATACTGGGCGGCAAAGAAAGGGCAGCTTGCCCTTGATAAAGAGAACGCTGCCAGAGAAGCCGCAGGACAGCCGACCAAGCCCACCAAGTTTGAAACGGACAAGGCGAAGCTGCGCCGGACGATACGGCAGGCACTTTCCCAAGCTACCAGCTTTGACGAGTTTTCTTCCCTTTTGCTGCGGGAGGGCGTGACCGTCAAGGAGAGCCGGGGGCGGCTTTCCTACCTCACGCCGGACAGGACAAAGCCTATCACAGCCCGGAAGCTGGGGGACGATTTTGACAAGGCTGCTGTCCTTGCCCTGCTCACGCAGAACGCCCACAGAGCCGCCGAACAGACCACAGACATACCCGAATACCCACACACCCAAAAGGAACGCTTGCGGGAGGAAAAAGCCGCAAAAACCACCCCGGCAGACAACACCTTGCAGCGCATGGTTGACCGGGAAGCCAAGCGAGCCGAGGGCAAGGGCGTGGGCTATGACCGCTGGGCGGCAAAGCACAACCTAAAGCAAATGGCAGCTACCGTTACCGCCTATCAGCAGTATGGCTTTTCTTCCCCGGAGGAACTGGACGAAGCCTGTTCTGCCGCTTATGCCGCCATGCAGGAAAGCCTTACAGAGCTGAAGCAGGTGGAAAAGACGCTGAACGGGAAAAAGGAGCTGCAACGGCAGGTGCTTGCCTATTCCAAGACCCGCCCTGTCCGGGACGGGCTGAAACAGCAGAAAAACGCCAAAGCAAAAGCAGCCTACCGTCAGAAGCACGAAAGCGACTTTATCATAGCAGACGCAGCCGCCCGTTATTTCAGGGAGAACGGCATTTCCAAGCTGCCGAGCTATAAAGCCCTGCAAGCAGAGATTGAAAGCCTTATCAAAGAGAAAAACAGCGGCTACAACGATTACCGGGCAAAACGGGAGGAATACCGCCGCTTACAGACTGTCAAGGGCAATATCGACCAGATTTTACGCCGGGAACGCAAGCCTGTGAAAAGGCAGGAACAGGAGCGATAAAAACCACCCCAAAATGTACCCGAACCCATACAGAACAAGGGGGCTGCCCCGTACCCTATCCGCAATACCAAAGGATTTTTTAACGGGCTTACAGGGCAGAAAAAACCCGAAAATGATACCGAGATGATACAGAATTACCGCCGATACCGCCACACTAGCGGAAACGGCAGAAAGGAGCGCACCCATGCCAAGAATGAGCAAGAAACGGCGGCTGGAATGGTCTTTTTTCCTGCGGCAAGTAAAAGTCGGAAATACCACCTGCGACCGTATCACATACAACGACCTCTGCCGGGGCTGTACCCATAGCTGCAAGCAGAGCTTCCGGGCGGTTATCATACTCTGCCCCCGCTACTACTCCAAACGCCGGAAAAAGGAGGACAAGGACAATGGCAGATAACCGCAAGTATTACTACCTCAAGCTGAAAGAAAACTTTTTTGACAGCGACTCCATTGTGCTGCTGGAAGATATGAAAGACGGAATTTTATATTCCAATATCCTCTTGAAGCTGTACTTAAAATCGCTGAAAAACGGCGGGAAGTTGCAGCTTGACGAGCATATCCCCTACACAGCACAGATGATAGCGACACTGACCCGCCACCAGATAGGGACGGTTGAAAGGGCTTTAGAGATTTTCCGGCAGTTGGGGCTTGTGGAGCAGCTTGACAGCGGGGCTTTCTATATGACCGACATTGAACTGATGATAGGACAGTCCTCTACCGAAGCCGAAAGGAAACGGGCTGCAAGGCTGGAAAACAAGGCACTTTTACCGTCCCGGACAAAAGGCGGACATTTGTCCGACATTCGTCCACCAGAGATAGAGATAGAGTTAGAGAAAGAGATAAAGATAGAAAAAGAGAGAGAGGGAGAAACGGGACACCCCGCCCTCGCCGCTTATGGCAGATACAACAATGTGATACTGACCGATACAGAGCTTTCCGGGCTGAAAACAGAGCTGCCCGACAAGTGGGAGTATTATATTGACCGGCTTTCCTGCCATATCGCTTCCACTGGGAAGCAGTACCACAGCCATGCAGCCACCATTTACAAGTGGGCGCAGGAGGACGCTGCCAAAGGCAAGGCTGCCCCGAAACAGGGCATACCCGATTATTCATGCAAGGAGGGCGAGAGCTTATGAAAAACGAGATTGAAGCTATGATTACGGACATTACAGCCACTACCGCCGAAGCGGAGGACTACACAGGCGAGGACGGGCTTTTATACTGCGGCAAGTGCCATACGCCCAAAGAAGCCTACTTTCCAAAAGAAACCGCCCAATGGTTAGGGCATGACCGACACCCGACAGAGTGCGACTGCCAGCGGGCAGCCCGTGAAAAACGGGAAGCCGCTGAAAGCCGACAGAAGCACCTTGAAACAGTGGAGGACTTGAAACGCCGGGGCTTTACCGACCCTGCTATGCGGAACTGGACATTTGAGCATGACAACGGCAGAAACCCGCAGACCGCAACCGCCCGTTTTTATGTGGAGAGCTGGGAAACCATGCAGGCTGAAAATATCGGCTACCTGTTTTGGGGCGGCGTGGGGACGGGAAAAAGCTACCTTGCCGCCTGTATCGCCAACGCCCTTATGGAAAAAGAGGTTGCCGTTCGCATGACAAACTTTGCAACGATACTGGGTGACCTTGCCGCCAGCTTTGAGGGCAGGAACGAATATATTTCCCGCCTTTGCAGCTACCCTCTGCTGATACTTGATGATTTCGGTATGGAGCGAGGGACAGAATACGGGCTGGAACAGGTTTACAGCGTGATTGACAGCCGTTACCGAAGCGGCAAGCCGCTGATCGCCACGACCAACCTCACGCTGGAGGAATTGCAGCACCCGCAGGACACGCCCCACGCCCGTATCTATGACAGGCTGACTTCCATGTGCGCCCCCGTCCGCTTCACGGGCAGCAACTTCCGAAAGGAAACCGCACAGGAAAAGCTGGAACGCTTAAAGCAACTGATGAAGCAGCGAAAGGAGAGCCTATGACAGAAACGAAACAGACAAGCACCACCAAAACAGACCGCCGCCCGGACTGTGTGACGGAAATCCGCATGGGCAACTCCGTCCTTACCGTTTCCGGCTTCTTCAAGCAGGGCGCAACCGACACCGCAGCCGACAAGATGATGAAAGTGCTGGAAGCGGAAGCTGCTACACAAAAAACGGCGATTTGACCGACCATAAAGAAGCAGATTTGACGCTTTTGCCGCTATACAGACAGCCGCCCCATGTGGTACAATCGAGGTACGGAATAGTGGGGCTGGCTGTCGGAAACGGAGGATTTTATGTTAAGACAGACCAACCAACAACCAATTACCGCCCTTTACCCAAGACTTTCCCATGAGGACGAGCTGCAAGGCGAGAGCAATTCCATTTCCAATCAGAAGCGTATCCTTGAAACCTATGCAAAGCAGAACGGCTTTTCCAATCTGCGCTGGTACACGGACGACGGTTATTCTGGTGCGAACTTTCAAAGACCCGGTTTTCAAGCCATGCTTGCGGACATTGAAGCCGGAAAAGTCGGGACAGTTATCGTAAAGGATATGTCGAGATTAGGGCGAAACTACCTGCAAGTGGGAATGTACACGGAAATGATTTTCCCACAGAAAGGTGTCCGCTTCATCGCTATCAATGACGGAGTGGACAGCGCACAGGGCGACAATGATTTTGCCCCGCTGCGGAATATCTTTAACGAATGGCTGGTGAGAGATACGAGCAAGAAAATCAAAGCAGTGAAACGCTCAAAAGGCATGAGTGGCAAGCCTATCACAAGCAAGCCTGTGTATGGCTACCTCATGGACGAGGACGAAAATTTCATCATTGACGAGGAAGCTGCACCCGTAGTCAAGCAGATATACAATTTCTGCCTTGCCGGGAATGGTCCGACCAAGATAGCCCGTATGCTCACAGAGCAGCAAATCCCCACGCCGGGGACGCTGGAATACCGCAGGACGGGCAGCACCCGCCGCTACCACCCCGGCTATGAGTGCAAGTGGGCGACCAATACCGTTGTGCATATCCTTGAAAACCGGGAATACACGGGCTGCCTGGTAAACTTCAAGACGGAAAAACTCTCTTACAAAGTCAAGCACAGCGTAGAAAACCCGGAGGAAAAGCAAGCGATATTCGAGAACCACCACGAGCCTATCATAGACACCCAAACATGGGAACGGGTGCAGGAGCTTCGCAAGCAGCGCAAACGCCCCAACCGCTATGATGAAGTGGGCTTGTTCTCCGGCATACTGTTCTGTGCAGACTGCGGCAGTGTCATGTATCAGCAGCGTTACCAGACCGATAAGCGGAAACAGGACTGCTATATCTGTGGGAATTACAAGAAGCGTACCCATGACTGCACCGCGCATTTTATCCGCACTGACCTTTTGACTGCGGGCGTTCTCTCCAATCTGCGGAAAGTGACCAGCTATGCGGCAAAGCACGAAGCCCGGTTTATAAAGCTCTTGATTGAGCAGAACGAGGACGGGGGCAAGCGCAGGAACGCCGCCAAGAAAAAGGAACTGGAAGCCGCCGAGAAACGCATAGCCGAGTTATCCGCTATCTTCAAGCGGCTGTATGAGGACAGCGTGACCGGGCGCATATCAGACGAGCGTTTCACAGAGCTGTCGGCAGACTATGAAGCAGAGCAACGGGAACTGAAAGAAAAAGCCGCCGCTATCCAAGCGGAGCTTTCCAAAGCACAGGAAGCCACCGTGAACGCAGAAAAGTTTATGAATGTTGTTCGGCGGCATACCAGCTTTGAAGAACTTACCCCTACTCTGCTGCGGGAGTTTGTAGAGAAAATCGTTGTACATGAGTGCAGCTATGACGAGAACAAGACCCGCAGACAGGACATTGAGATTTATTATTCTTTTGTTGGCAAGGTGGACTTGCCCGAATAACCGCCCGACCTATCCGACACAAGAGCTAAGTGCCGGATAGGAACGGCAAAATTTTTTACACTTCTATTACTTCTTTATCGCACATAAGTAAAATCTCAGGGCATGAAGCAGCTTATGGCTGGTGCTGGTGTAGCCGTTGTTGGTATGGTTCTTGTACCTCTGCTCTCCGGGCTGTTCTCTGTCTAAGCGTTCCTGCATGAAATCCTTGCCGCTCCCGCAGCTCTGCGGGGGCGGCGGAAAGGAGGTTGACACCGTATGGATTTCTTACTTGAAGCCCTGACGAATTGGCTGAAAGAAATGCTGGTGGGCGGTATTATGAGCAACCTTTCGGGGATGTTTGACAGTGTAAACCAACAGGTCGCGGATATATCCGTACAGGTAGGACAGACCCCACAGGGATGGAATGGCAGTATTTTCAGCATGATTGAGAATCTGTCCAACTCCATCATGGTGCCGATTGCAGGTGTGATCCTGGCTATCGTTATGACCGTGGACCTGATCCAGATGATTGCAGACAAGAACAACCTGCATGATGTGGATACCTGGATGATTTTCAAGTGGGTGTTCAAATCAGCCGCCGCCATCCTCATTGTCACAAACACATGGAATATCGTGATGGGCGTCTTTGATATGGCGCAGAGCGTAGTGGCGCAGGCGGCAGGGGTTATCAATTCGGATGCGTCCATTGACATTTCCTCAGTTATGACCGATTTGGAACCGAGGCTGATGGAAATGGATTTGGGACCGCTGTTCGGACTGTGGTTCCAATCCCTCTTTATTGGCATTACCATGTGGGCGTTGTATATCTGTATCTTTATCGTTATTTATGGCCGTATGATCGAGATCTACCTTGTAACTTCGGTGGCTCCCGTTCCAATGGCTGCAATGATGGGCAAGGAATGGGGCGGTATGGGACAGAATTACCTCCGATCTCTGCTGGCACTGGGCTTTCAGGCGTTTCTCATTATCGTCTGCGTGGCAATTTATGCTGTGCTGGTGCAGAACATCGCTCTGGAAGATGACATCATCATGGCAATCTGGAGCTGCGTGGGCTACACCGTACTGCTATGTTTTACGCTGTTCAAAACAGGCAGTCTCGCCAAATCAGTCTTTCAGGCGCACTAAAACGGAAGGAGGTTTCCACATTGGCTTATGTACCCGTACCCAAGGACTTAACAAAAGTCAAAACAAAGGTCATGTTCAATCTGACCAAGCGGCAGCTTATCTGCTTCACGGGCGGAGCGCTTATTGGCGTACCGCTTTTCTTTTTGCGTGTGTCCAGCAAAGCTGGACTACACTTGCCGGTGTAAGTCCGGTCACGGTAATCGCCAGTGAGCCGTGTAGTTAAA